>JAFXJX010000101.1 GCA_017532025.1 Clostridia bacterium
CGAGTATACATTACAAGATTTGATTGTTTGTATTAGAGTGATCAAATTGGGTTTCGATATAATTGTTTGTGACGGGCGACCACGCAGGGTCGCCCCTACTGCCATGTTTCAACTAAAACTTTACATACACTTTACTCCGCGTGTCATCTTGAGCGAAGTCCGCCCGAGATCCCACTTCGGCTCCACCTCGATCTTTTGGGGTACACCCCAAAAGTTCGACTTTGCTTCGCGTCGCTCAGGATGACACGGGCGGACGCAGTCGAAACCCGCAGGGCAACCGCTTCAGCGGTTGGATCTCGCGGCATAGCTAAATGTCAAGTTTTAGTTGAAACATGGTACTACAGAGGATTTATTATTCACCCAACAAAGGGGATTTTTGCCGGGGAGTTTTGGTATTTGCAGTATGATTGGATACTTTTTTCAACTTCTTGCAAAAAAGATTTGCGAATTTTCAAAAGCTGTGCTATACTGTATAAAGAATGATTTCCCAAAGAAAAGGAAAACTGTATGAAAACATTACTTGTGATTGACGGCAACAGCATATTGAATCGCCAATTTTACGGCATCCGTCCGCTCTCCACCAAAAACGGACTCTTTACCAACGCGGTGTTTGGCTTTACGAAGGTGCTTGTGGGGCAGATGGAAAAGCTTTCGCCCGATTATGTGGCGGTGGCGTTTGACTTAAAGGAAAAGACCTTCCGCCACAAAGAATACGATGCCTACAAGGCGGGTCGCCACGCCATGCCTGAAGAGCTTGCCATGCAGTTTCCTTACGCCAAAAAGACGGTGGAAGCGCTTGGCGCTTCGGTCTTGACTCTTGTCGGCTACGAGGCGGACGATATTCTCGGCACACTTGCCAAAATGGCGGAAAATGCCGAAGAAGAAACTCACGCCTATCTTTTGACAGGGGACAAGGACAGCTTACAGCTGATTTCGGATAAAACCACCGTGCTGCTTGCCGGCAATCACGAGGTGACAAGCTATACGCCCGAGGTGTTTTTTGAAAAGTACGGCGTGCAGTCCTCGCAGTTTGTGGATGTGAAGGCGCTGATGGGTGACTCCTCCGACAACATCCCCGGTGTGCCGGGCATTGGCGAAAAGACGGCGCTCAAATTGATTGCGGCAAACGGTGATTTGGATGCTTTGTTTGCCGATGTTGACGCTTTGGGGCTGACCCCCTCGGTGACGAAAAAATTAAAAGAGGGCAAGGATTCAGCATTCCTTTCGCGCTTTCTTGCCAAGATCGAATGTCAAGCGCCGCTTGGACTTTCGCTTTCGGATATTGTACTCAAAAAGAAAAACAAAGAGGCGCTTGCCGCTTTGTTCTGCGAAATGGAATTCACCGCTTTTGATAGACTCCTTGCAGAAGAAGACGGAGACGAAGCGGTGTCGGAATCATCTGTGCCGTCAGCAACGGCGGTATCGCTTGAAGCGCTCTCCCTCGCATCTCCCTGTGTGGTGTATCCTTATGAGGGTAAGATTTACCTGTGTGACGGTGATGACCCTTTGCGCGGGTTCGTGATAGAAGATGACGCAAACGAGGCTTTGGTGTCAATTTTGGCGCGTTGTAACGGGAATGCCATTGTTTGGGATGCCAAGGCGCTGTATCACCGTCTCGGGGATGCGGTGGCGATTGATTTTGATCTTCTCCTTGCCGCATACGTTTTGGACGCAGGCGCGCCGTCGTATGATCCTGCAAGACTTTCTCTCGGGTATCTCGGTGAGCCGATGGCGGCAGAGAATCCTGCCTACACGCTTTACCGCCTTGCCGCGGCGCTGAAACAAAAGCTTTCGGAAGAGGGCAGTGAGGTGCTTTACCGCACGATTGAAGCACCGCTTGCCGAAGTGCTTTTCAAAATGGAAAAGCGCGGCTTTATGGTGGACCTTCCAATGCTTGCGACTTTTTCTTTAACCCTTGATATTGCCATTAACACTTATATGGAAGATATCTACACTCACGCGGGCAAGAAGTTTAACATCAACTCGCCCAAACAGCTTGGCGAGGTGTTGTTTGAAGACTTGGGACTTCCTGTCCTCAAAAAGACCAAAAGCGGCTATTCCACCGATGCTGAGGTGCTGGAAAAGCTCCGCCCCTACCACCCGATCATTGACCTTGTGACCGATTACCGCCAAGCGGTGAAGTTCAAAGCGACTTACGCCGACGCGCTTGCCAAGGTTGCCGATGAAAAGGGCAGGGTGCATACCTCCTTTAACCAGACCGTGACGGCAACGGGCAGACTGTCTTCCACCGAGCCGAATCTACAAAACATTCCCGTGCGTACCCCGCTTGGCAAAGAGCTTCGCCGCGCGTTTCGCGCCAAAGACGGCTGTCTTTTGGTGGATGCCGACTATTCGCAGATCGAGCTTCGTATTCTCGCGGCACTCTCGGGCGATGAGAGAATGATCGAAGCCTTTACAAGCGGTGTGGATATTCACTCGGTGACGGCGTCGCAGGTGTTTGGCGTGCCGCTTGACGAGGTGACGCCTGAGCTTCGCAGTCGCGCAAAAGCGGTCAATTTTGGCATTGTGTACGGCATTGGCGCGTATTCGCTCGCGGGTGACATCGGCGTTTCGATGAAAGAAGCCTCGCAGTATATCAAAAATTACAAAGACACCTACCAAAAGGTGGATGAATACCTCAAAAAGCTGATCGAGGACGGCAAGAGTCTTGGGTATGTCAGCACGCATTTTGCACGTCGCCGTTACATTCCCGAACTGACCGCCACCAAAGCGGCAACCCGCGCTTTTGGTGAGCGCGTTGCCATGAACAGCCCGATTCAGGGTACGGCGGCAGACGTGATTAAGCTTGCCATGCTTCGTGTGGAAGAAGCACTCGCAAGAGAGGGACTTTCGGCAAGGCTGATTTTGCAGGTGCATGACGAGCTGATCGTGGAAGCGCCCGAAGCGGAAGCTGAGCAGGTTGCCGCAATCGTGAAGCGCGAAATGGAGGGGGCGGTATCCTTCGCCGTGCCGCTGACGGTTGAAGTATCGGTGGGTAAGACGTGGTACGATTGTAAATAAAGAAAAAGGAGTTTCGCTTTGGCGAGACTCCTTTGTGATATGGGTTTGATACCCGCCCGTGTCATCCTGAGTGAAGCGAAGCGGAATCGAACTTTTGCGGTTTTCCGCAAAAGCGCGAGTGCTTGTCACGAAGCGGGATCTCGGGCGGAACTGTGCCCTCAATATCGTAGATCCCGCGCTGCGCGCGCCCTCCTTAGGTCGGGTTCGACTGCGAAAACATCCCACCGGGATGTTTTCTCCGCTCAGGATGACACGGGAAACAAAACAGGAGACACACTTTATGTGAATCTCCTGTTGTTTGTTATTTTACTTTCTTTCCCATTTGGTGCCGCCGGGGATGTCGGTGAGGATGATACCTTTGGCAAGAAGCTCGGCACGGATGGCGTCGGCTCTTGCAAAATCCTTTGCCTTTTTGGCGGCAAGGCGCTCGGCAATGGCGGCTTCTACCATTGCGGCTTCGGGGTCGCCTGCATGGGAATCATCAGCTTTCACGGCTTCGGCTTTTGCCTTGGCGGCGTCTTCCGCTTCCTTGCGGCGGGCGTCTGCTTTGTCAAGAAGCGAGAGAGCAAGCACGCTGTCGATCAAATCAATGACGGCGCGCTTGGTGTTGCTGCTGACTTTTTCTTTTAAGATGTTGTAAAGCAGGGTAATGCCCATGGCGGTGTTCAGGTCGTTGCCGACGGTGCGGATCATGTCGGCACGGTATTTTTTTACCACCGCTTCGTCAACCTCACCCTCGGGGATGATCGAAGCAATGCGGTTGATCAGTTTATTATACGCCTTGGTGGCGTTATCAAGACCCTCGTAAGAGAAGGTTAAGGGCTTTCTGTAATGCGATTCGAGGCAGAAATAGCGGTAAGCAAGCGGATCGTAGCCTTTCTTTTCAAGAAGCGAAACGGTGAGAAATTCGCCTTTCGACTTACTCATTTTGCCGGTTTCGTCGTTCAGATGGTGAACATGGAACCAATGCTTGCACCATGCGTGACCGAGATAGGCTTCGCTCTGTGCGATCTCGTTGGTGTGGTGGGGGAAGATATTGTCAACACCACCGCAGTGAATGTCGAGATAGCCGCCCTGATTCTTCATCGAAATGCAGGAGCATTCAATATGCCAGCCGGGATAGCCGATGCCCCAAGGGGAATCCCATTTGAGCTCCTGCTCATCAAACTTACTCTTGGTGAACCACAGAACGAAGTCGCACTTGTTGCGCTTGTTTTCGTCTTCCGAAACGTCGTCACGAACACCGACCTTCAAGTCATCGGCGGCGTGCGAGGTGAGGGTATAGTATTCTTTGACCTTGGATGTGTCAAAATAGATATTACCGCCCGCGTGGTACGCGTAGCCTTTTTCAAGAAGGCTTTCGATCACAGCGATGAATTCATCGATGCAAGCGGTGGCGGGCACAACAACTTCGGGGGTCTTGATGTTCAGCTTTTTGCAGTCTTCAAAGAAAGCTTCGCGGTAGAAGGCGCCAATTTCCATCACCGTCTTCTTTTCGCGCTTGGCACCTTTGAGCATTTTGTCTTCACCTGTGTCGGCATCGCTGGTTAAGTGACCGACGTCGGTGATGTTCATGACGCGGTGAACGGTGTTGCCTTCAAAGGTGAGGTAACGCTCGAGCACATCTTCCATCATGTAGGTACGCAGGTTGCCGATGTGGGCAAAGTGGTAAACGGTAGGGCCGCAGGTGTACATTTCCACGCGGTTTTCGGTGTGGGTGATAAAGGGATCGACCGTTTTGGTCAGTGTATTATAGAGTTTCATATCGTAATCAGCCTTTCTTTTCGCTTTGTGACTCTTTTTGTTGTTTCTTTTCTTGCAGGGCGGCAAGCAGCTTTTCCTTGGCGGCAAGCTGTTTTTCAAGCTTATCGATGCGCGCATTCATCTTGCAAAGCTCTTGCGAGACAGGGTCGGGGATGTGAATCTGGTCAAGCGCGCCTGTTTTGACGTTGCCGATGCGTACCACGCGGGCGGGAATACCCACCGCAGTGGCGTTTTCGGGTACACTGTCGAGCACCACAGCACCCGCCGCGATCTTGGAGCCTGAGCCTACGGTAAACGGACCGAGCACTTTAGCGCCCGCACCGACCATGACGTTATTGCCGAGGGTGGGGTGGCGCTTGCCTGCGTGCTTGCCTGTGCCGCCCAGGGTGGCACCTTGGTAGATGGTGCAGTTATCGCCGACTTCGGCGGTTTCGCCGATCACAACGCCTGTGCCGTGGTCAATGAACACACCTTTGCCAAGCTTGGCGCCGGGGTGAATTTCTATACCGGTGAGAAACTTCATCGATTGGCTGATGGCGCGCGCAGTGAAACAGTAGCCTCTTTTGTGCAGAGCGTGCGAAAGACGGTGAGCCGTGACGGCGTGGAAGCCTGAGTAGAGCAAGGCTACTTCAATATCCGATTTGGCGGCAGGGTCGCGGTCGCGAATCTGCTTGATGTCGTAGCGTATATTGTCGATGCTATCAAAGATGGCATCCAAAATATCGGTTTTTTCTTCTTGTTTCATGGCAGAATGTTCCTTCGTGGAGATTCAAAGAGAAATAAAAAACGCCCTTGTGCTAAACACAAAGGCGTGGCAAAACGCGGTTCCACTTTGTTTGGGTCTTTTGTGCCGGATAACGGTGGCTTTTCCGTGCAGAGATACTCATTTCCCTCTGCCGACTCACGGGCGCACAAAGCTTTTGGGATTTTGGGTTTGCTCTCAGCCTGCGGCAAGCCCTCTCTGATAGAATCCGTTTTGAAAAACTTCTCTTCCGATCACAGTCTTTGATAGCATTATACTACAAACTTTCTCGTTTGTAAACTCCTTTTTTGAAAAAATATGCTTGATTTTTCAAAGCATGAAACCTCTTTTTCAAAATCCCCGATAAAAACACTTTCTTTTCACACATATTTCATGCTTTTGTGTCAAAATCGATATGATAAAATATCGATAGAAAAAAAGACGAAAACATAAAAAAATCTTGACTTGTTTGATGACTGTATGTATAATAGCTGTGTATTGATTTTTTTATGGGAATAGGGTGTGTTCGGCACACCTTTGTTTTATAGGAGGATACCTTGTTACAGCTTAAAAACATTGTGAAAGAGTACACGACCGGCAACTATACGGTCGGTGCGCTCAAGGGTGTGGATCTTGCGTTCCGCGACAGCGAATTCGTTTCGATCCTCGGTCCGTCGGGTTGCGGCAAAACCACAATGCTCAACATCATTGGAGGTCTTGATGAATACACCTCAGGCGATCTTGTGATCAACGGTCGCTCGACCAAATCCTTTAAGGCTTCGGATTGGGATACCTATCGCAACCACTCGGTTGGTTTCGTGTTCCAAAGCTACAATCTCATTCCGCATCAAACGGTGCTTTCAAACGTTGAGCTTGCGCTCACCCTTTCGGGTGTTTCCAAGGCAGAACGTCGTCGCCGCGCCAAAGAGGCGCTTGAGCAGGTGGGACTCGGCGATCAGATTCACAAACGCCCCAGCCAAATGTCAGGCGGTCAGATGCAGAGAGTTGCGATTGCCCGCGCTCTTGTTAACGACCCGGACATTCTGCTTGCCGACGAGCCGACAGGCGCGCTTGATACCGAAACCAGCGTTGCCATTATGGAAATCTTGCGCAAGATCTCCAAGGATCGCCTGATTATCATGGTGACCCACAACCCCGAACTTGCCGAGGAATATTCCACCCGTATTGTGCGCCTGCTTGACGGTCAGATCACAGACGACTCGAATCCCGTCACCGAAGACGAAATCGTGGCAGCAGAGCCTGTTGCCATGGAAAAGGCAAAAGCGGAACGAGCCAAGGGCAAGAAATCCATGTCTTTCTTCACCGCGCTCTCGCTTTCCTTTAACAACCTGATGACCAAACGCGGCAGAACCCTCTTGACATCGTTTGCAGGCAGTATCGGTATCATCGGTATCGCGCTGATCCTTGCGGTTTCAACCGGTGTGAATGCGTATATTGCCTCGATTCAGCGTGATACGCTTTCGGCGTACCCAATCAGCATTCTGCATGAAAACACCGATCTTTCGGCAATGTTCGGAAATGCTGCTCAAAAAGACGAAAACGCAGTAGAGCATGAAAACGATGCGGTCTATTCGAGTGCGCAGATGTATGAAATGTTCAACACCTTGTTCAGAGGTGAGAAAAAGCAGAACAATCTGACAGCGTTCAAGGCGTTCCTTGATAAAGAAATGAAAGCCGAAACGGCAACCACTGCGCTGAGAGAATACGTTTCAACCATTCAGTACCGCTATAACATTCCGCTTTATACCTACGTACAGAGTCAGTTTGAAAAGGATAAGTACGTATCCACCGACCTTTCCGCAGGTATTGCGCAAGGTTCAGGCGCGGCTTCTGCCAACCAGAATATGTACAACTCCCTTGCCGCTAACCTTACGGTGATCAACCTTTGGTCCGAGATGCTTCCCGGAAACGGTGACGAGTTGATTTCAAGCATGGTGAAGGATCAGTATGACCTTGTGTACGGTGCTTGGCCGACCACCAAGGAAGAGATCGTTCTGATCGTTGACGACAAGAACGAAGTATCCGACCTTGTGTTCTATGCGCTCGGTTACAAGTCCACCGAAGAAATCACCCAAATGCTTTCCGCATTCCTGAATGAAGAAGAGCTCCCGATCATAGAAGTACCTCCGATCCAGTATGAGGACATCTGCTCGATCTCCTTTAAGCTTCTCCTTCCCTCTGACTTCTACAGCAAGAATGAAGCCAAGAGCACCGAGGGCAAGCCTGTGTTTGATTATATGGGTGATAACGAGACCTATATGCAGGGCGTTCTCAAAAATCAGAACACGCTTTCGCTTCGCATTTCGGGTATTGTACGCCAAAATGAAGAGGTTTCGGGCGGCGCAATCTCCACACCTTTTGCTTACACGTCCGCTCTGACCGAATATCTCATTGAAGAAAACAATAAGAGTGAGATCGTGAAAGCACAGTCTGACCCCGCAAATGAAAACTATGACGTTTTGACAGGTCTTCCTTTCTTTATCAACGAAGAAAACAAGCTGACCGATGCGGTTAAGGCTGAAAAGATCAAAGCATACTTTGCATCGCCTTCTCTCGAAGAAAAAGTGGAAATGTATATCACACTGCTTTCCATCCCTCAAGACCTCGACGAGCAGGTTGCCACCTATACCGCGATGTACGGCGCAACGGTTGAAGACATGAAGACAAACATCATGAAGTTTGCCACCGAAAATCCCGATATGCTCAAAGAGTTTGATTTCACCCTCGAACAGCTCGGTATGTATCTGAACTTGGCAGATGAAGAAACCTTGAAAGGCTTCTTCACACAGAGCATTGCGGCAATGATCATTGCGCAAGAGCGTGCCCGTGTGGAAAAGAACGTGGAAATGATCATGAACACGCCCTCTGACGCCGACCTTGATGCCATCATCGGTACCATGACTTATATCCTTGAAAATCCCTCAATGATTCCTGCAGCCCTTGGCGAGGTTACTTTCCCCGATATCCGCGCCACTGAGGGCAAGATGGCGTATATTCTTGCCGACTGGTCAACTTCTGTTTCCATGAAGCCCGAGGATATTATGGCTCACCTTGCTACCCTTTCGGCAGACGAGCTGGAAGCTACCTTCCGTGCCTCTCTTGCCAAGAGCTATGCTGTTATGAAGGAAACCGATATGATCGCGCAGATCGGTGCATTCCAAGGCTTTAACCTGACCGAAAGCAAGCTTTCCAAGGTGTCGGCTCTCTTTGACGGCTTCTTACAGATGGCGACCGAAGAGATGCTCGTTCCGCTTTACGACACCTATATGCCCGCGCAGACTTCCTCCACCACACTGGAAGACAACATGGAAAAGCTCGGTATTGTGTCGGAAGACACGCCCAGCGCAATCAACATCTACTCCACCACCTTTGAAAACAAAGATAAGATCGCCAAGATCATTTCGGGCTACAATGCAAGACTCGAAAATGACAACGATAAAGAGAATGATAAAGATATAATCGAATATACCGACTATATCGCCATGCTCCTTTCGGGCGTGACCAAGATCATCAATGCGATCTCTTACGTTCTGATCGCGTTTGTTTCGATCTCGCTTGTGGTGTCTTCGATCATGATCGGTATCATCACCTATATCTCGGTGCTTGAGCGTACCAAGGAAATTGGTATTCTCCGCGCGATCGGTGCTTCCAAACGCGACGTTTCGCGTGTGTTTAATGCCGAAACCTTTATTGTGGGTCTTGGCGCCGGTTTGATCGGTATTGGCATCTCGCTCCTCCTCTGCATCCCGATCAATATCATCATCCACGCGCTTTCCGGTGTGACGAATCTTTCAGCATTCCTTGAGCCCTTGCATATGGTTACTCTTGTGGCAATCAGCATGGGTCTGACCGTAGTTGCAGGTTTGATCCCCTCGCGCATGGCTGCCAAGAAAGACCCTGTGGAAGCTTTGAGAAGTGAATAAACAATAAGAAAAAAGGAGTTTCGCGCGAGCGAAGCTCCTTTTGTTTGGTTTATATCAATTTCACCCTCACGGGCTTGCCGAGCTTTTTGGCGTAGCTGATCATGGATGCCGTGCCGCGGCTTTTGCCGTCCCAAAAACAGATCACGTAATCGGCGGCTTCTGCCATTTTTTTGTTGCGGATCGGACCTGCGCTTTTGCCGTAAGCTTCCCAATCAGCAGGGAAGTGCTCAACTCTGAAGCCGTTTTCGCTTGCAAAACGCTCACCGAGCCTGTCTGCTCCTGCGCAGTCGCCCGAAAGGAAAACAAGCTCATAGCTTTCTTTGATCTCGCAAATTGCCTGCTCGATAAACGCTTTGGCGGCGGGATAATCGGTATAATAGCGGCAGCCTGCCACAACGATGCGTTTGACCATAAAACCTCCCGAAATTCAGATAAAAAAGCGCACCCCGAGGGATGCGCTGAAAAAGTGTACCCCTTATTGTTGCGACACAATCTCTACCTATCCACGGGCATGAGTAAAAGGAGAAGCACTTTTTACCAAAGTATTTCCCCGTGGATGAGAGATTATGTGATTGTGTCGCAGTGCCATTATATCACGCTTTTTTCTGCCTGTCAAGAAGAAAACCGCTTTTGTGAAAAATGCAAAAACTATTAGGATAGTTTTGAGATTTCCTTGGGTGTTATCTGATTTTCAAATCAAGGTTTTTTGTCAACGTAATGCCCTCCTCATCCGGCACGCGGATAAACCGCGCGCCACCTTCTCCCCCGGAGAAGGCTGTGGCGTAAATTATTCTTTTTCTATCAATTATAGCTCCTTATACTTGTTTGTTTGAAGAGGTATTCCTGTCAATACCTTCTCCGGGGGAGAAGGTGGATTTGCCATAGGCAAAGACGGATGAGGAGGGCATTGATACCTTAGGAATAATTGATTTGTGAATCATAATGAAAACCCGCATTTGCGAGTAGCAAATGCGGTCAGAGTGAAAAAAGGGATTTCCGATTTTGTGTAATCCCTTTTTGTTTGGTTGAACGAACGCATATCCCGGTTTAGGTGGGTTTTGTTTGTTTGCGGGTTGTCGAGGGCGCCAACCCCTACCGAGTGGAGCAATCAAATACAATATCACAAAACTTGTTTGTTTTCGGGAGCACCAAGGCGCTCCCCTACCGGGTGTGGGCGATTAAATATTGTTTCGCATAATTTGTTCGCCAAAACAGACGCATCAACCGTAGGGGAGGGGCTTGCTCCTCCTGTTTGGTTTGTATATTCTATATTCAAATGATATTAGATAACGAAAAGGAGCTTTGCTTTTCCGGCAAAACTCCTTTTATCTTTACACTGTCCCCGTTATACGGGGATATTTATTTTGATCACTCGGTGATATCGGGGAATTTCTCTACGTTAGAACCGAAGAGTTCTTCAAGCATTTCCACAAAGGTCTGAACAACGGGGTCGCTCATGAAATCTTCTTCAAGAGCTTCCAGCTCGTTTTCGCTGAGGGTGGTAATATCCTTGTAGCTTGTGGGAGCTTTGGGGGCTGTATCTTTTGCCTTGGCGGTAATAGTCATTGTCATGGGAAGATCAATCACGGTGTCACTTGCGCCGCCGAAAACATCTTCCATGTCGCTGTAATCGGTGGGAATTGTGACTTTGATCGACGAGAGCTTGAGGGTTGCTTCG
This sequence comes from Clostridia bacterium, assembly GCA_017532025.1. Taxonomy (GTDB): domain Bacteria; phylum Bacillota; class Clostridia; order Oscillospirales; family CAG-272; genus RGIG1993. The sequence goes on from JAFXJX010000101.1 coordinate 11,150, forward strand.
GATTTGGTAGCTTTGTAGTTGCCCTTGGCTACGGCAGTGAACGTGCCGGGGAGTTCAACCTTCACTTCGTAATCGCCGTTTGCCGAATCATAGGTGAGGGTGAGAGGAGTCAGTGTAACACCCATGGCACCAATCGAGAGCGTTTCTTTGGTCACTGTGCCAAACTCGGTAACGGTGCAACCCACGTTGAAGGACTGACCTTCGATAGTGGCTTCAATGTTGAATCCGCCGCTTGCGGGCAGGGACAGGAGAACTCTTGCGAGCTGCTTGCCGGTCGTATCGCTGCCTTCATATACGGTAAGAGAAGCACCGGTGATGATGCGGTCTGTGGTTGCGGTGATCGAAACGGTAGCGTTGAAGGGAATATCGTCGAGCTCGTTCAGCTCATCTCTCATTTCTTCAAAGGCTTCGTTCATTTCGCCACTTGTTACAGGCGCGCCGCTTGCAACCAAGTAATCCTGAAGTGTCTGCTTGAAATCGGCATCCTTTTCAAGAAGTGTGATATAATCGGCAAGGAATGCTTTGGTGTTGGTGTTGGAGATCATAACAGAGAAGTTCAGACTGCTTTCTGCCTTGTTCATCGTGAGAGGGAAGTGCTTTTCAAAAATGTCGGTGAACTTATCTTCATTCTTTTCAAGGAATTTGGCAAGTCCTGCACTGAGAGCAGTGGATGCCGAGGCGGCAGTGCCTTCCTGAGGGGCGAACATTTTGGTGAGGAGTTCGGCAAGACCTTGGTTGGTGAAGCCGTAAGCACCGGTGAACACGGAAGAAAGGAAAACTGCCTTTTCTGCATCGGAGAATGCGGAAAAATCAAGTTTTTCACCCGAGATCAAGCTGAGAGAGAGAACAGAAGCAGCAGAATCTTTGCCGTAATAGGATTTGCCCGAGATGGTCTTGATCGGGATGATATCTTCACCGTAGGTGAATTCGGCTGCGATCGAGCCACCGTTCAGCGCTTGTTCCCAAACAGAAGCACTTTCGCTCTGCCCGTTGCTTGCGGTTTTTCCAATGGCATCGGCGAGGATGTCGTAAACGGTTTCCTTTTTGTTGCTTTTGCCGCAGGCTGTGAGGGCAAGAGCAACGATCAAAATAAGTGTAACGATTGTAAGTATGCGTTTCATAACAATCTCCTTTTTATATTTTTTTGTATAGCTATCCATAGTATATCATGTTCTTATAAAAAAGTCAAGGCTTTCACCGAAGGCTTTTTTCGGCGTATATTGTTAAAGGGGAAAAGCATCCTTCCTCTTTTGTCGAAAAGGGTGGGGCGGTTTTTTCTCATGCTAATGATTACCATGTTTAGACAGGCATGGAGAATGGTAAAAATAATAGCAGAAACTGAAAAAAGACTTCGGGTTGAAAATCAGTCAACCAAGAGAGGATGAATAGGAACATGACGATTAAACGCGGAGATATTTTTTATGCCGATCTGAGTCCTGTGGTGGGCAGTGAGCAAGGCGGGCTTCGCCCCGTCCTCATCGTGCAGAACGATATTGGCAACAAATACAGCCCCACTGTGATTGCCGCCGCCATCACAAGCCGTCTTGGCAAAAACAAGCTGCCTACGCATATTGACGTTTCACGCAGCGATACGGTGGCGGGGGATGTGTTTGGACTTGCCAAGGATTCGGTGATACTGCTCGAGCAGATCCGCACGCTTGACAAAAAACGCTTAAAAGAAGAGATGGGACATCTTGACGAGAAAATCATGCGCCGTGTGGACGATGCCATCACGATTTCATTCGGGCTTGACGGCATACGGGGCGAGGAACGTGAGGCTTTGACCGCCGACGTCAAAGTGCCGGGAAACACATTCTTGGCTTGATTTTTTGAGAAAAACAAATACATAGCCGCGAGAAACTTGTTTTTTGGCTATGTGATTTGAGAAAAATGCCGAGATTTGCAAAAAAATTCATAAAAGGTCTTGATTTTAGACCTCTCTCGGGATATAATATTTGAGATAGGAATAAAATATTATTTTTTGGGAGATTAACGAATATGGCACTTGTAACAACCAAAGAAATGTTCAAGAAGGCATACGAAGGCGGCTACGCTATCGGTGCGTTCAACATCAACAACATGGAAATCATTCAGGCGATCACCGAATCGGCTGAAGAACTCCGCTCTCCTGTTGTCCTGCAGGTTTCCGCAGGCGCAAGAAAGTATGCTAAGCACGAATACCTCATGGGTCTTGCACAGGCTGCTGTCAGAGACACCGGTATTGATCTTGCCCTTCACCTCGACCACGGCGCAGATTTTGAAATCTGCAAATCCTGCATCGACGGCGGCTTTACCTCGGTTATGATCGACGGTTCTCATCATTCGTTTGAAGATAACATTGCCCTCACCAAGAAGGTTGTGGAATACGCTCACGCCCACGGTGTTGTGGTTGAAGGCGAGCTTGGCGTTCTTGCCGGCGTTGAAGATGACGTTGTGGCTGAACACTCCTCCTACACCCGCCCCGAAGAAGTAGAAGAGTTCGTTTCCAAGACCGGTGTTGACTCGCTTGCGATCTCGATCGGTACTTCTCACGGCGCATACAAGTTCACCGCTAAGCAGTGCACCAGAAATGCTGACGGTATCCTTGTTCCGCCTCCGCTTCGCTTTGACATTCTCGAAGAAATCGAAAAGCGTTTGCCCGGCTTCCCGATCGTACTCCACGGTGCTTCCTCGGTTCCGCAGAACTACGTTGCTGAGATCAACGCACTTGGCGGCAAGATGCCCGATGCTGTGGGTATCCCGGAAGAACAGCTCCGTCAGGCTGCTAAGATGGCAGTTTGTAAGATCAACATCGACTCGGATATCCGCCTTGCTATGACTGCAGGTATCCGTCGCGTATTCAGCGAACAGCCCGACGCATTCGACCCCAGAACCTATCTGTCTGTGGCTCGTGCCGAAGTGAAGAAGATGGTTGCTCACAAGATCGAGAACGTTCTCGGCTCCAAGAATACCCTTTAATTGAATCGGGGCAAGCTTTCTCGGCTTGCCCCTTTTTCGATATTTATTCTTTCCAAACGGGTGATTATATGGAAGCTAAATTCAAAGTACAATTCAAGGTCAATTCACATGATACCGACAGAAGCGGCAATCTGCGCCCGTCGGTGGCGCTCCGCTATTTTCACGAGGCTGCCAATTTGCAGTTTGAAGCCTCGCATCCCACGCTTGACGAATTACGCTACGAAGAACACAAGGCGTTTCTTTTGAGCCGCGCCTCGCTTTCGATGCTGCGCCCTCTTCATGCCTTTGAAGAAATAGAGGTTTTAACTTGGTCGGGCGGCGGTAAGGCTGCGTCCTTTTACCGTTGCGGAGAAATTCTGGCAGGCGGAGAAGTGGTGGCAAAGCTTGTGTCTGTCTGGGCGCTGATGGACCTTGAAAAGGGAAGACTTTGCCGTGTGAAGGATACGGATCTCGGCATTCTGCCGTTGGAAGAATATCCGCTCGAGATTCCCACCTCTTTCCGCATTCCCGAAGAAGCGCATCTTGCGGCTGTGGGTGAGCGGATGATCCGAAACAGTGATATTGACATCAATATGCACATGAACAACACCAACTATCCCGATATGTTATGCGATTACATACCCGGGATCGAAAACAAAAAGGTGCTCTCTTTTGATATTACCTACCACAAAGAAGCAAGACTTTCAGAGCACTTAACCGTGTATCACGGCGCGCATGACGGCGTGCAGTATCTGCGTACTCTGCGCAGTGACGGGCTTGTGAATGCCGAAGCACGCTTTGTCACGGAGGATTTGTTTTGATTTGTCTTCTGAGTGAAAACCGCGCGCTGAAAAGCTATCTTGAAAGTCTGCTTGAAGAAATGGGTGTTTCGCTCTGCCAAAACAAAGCCGATGCCGATCTTTTCGTGGTGGATCTTGATACGGTAAAACGCCCTGAAACCGACAAGAGGGTTTTGACGATTTCGAGCGACCCGTTTGTTTTGTGCGATCTGTTCCGCCCGTTTTCACAAGAGCGTTTTCTTTCGCTTGTGAAAGAAAACGGTGAGGGTGAGGTGTTTGTGGCGGAAATTGCCCCGATACCCCAAAAACCTGCAAGCCTTTCGTATGAGGAGGGCGTGTTTTATCTGGACGGCGAGAGGGTCACACTGACGCCTGCTGAGCATCATTTACTCTGTTTGTTATACCAAAACCGCGGCACAACCGTGCCGCTTTCCGCTTGCGCTGATGCACTGGGAAGCGAAGCCGGGAAAGGGAATATGCCCTCGGTATATATCAATCATTTGCGCCGCAAGATTGATTATCGCTTGCAAAAACGGATGATCGTTACCTTGCGCGGTGAGGGCTATATGCTGCTTTCCGAAGCATAACAGAAAACAAGAAGGAGGGATTTTAGTGAAAGAGCGTTATACGCTGATCAAGCACGCGCGTCTTGTGCGCGTGAAGGAGCGTTGTATTGAAGACTGCGATATTCTTGTGCATCACGGCAGCGGCGACAAGCGCAACGTGATTGCGGCAGTTGAAAAGTCGATTGACAGAAAAACGCTTTCGGATGCCACGGTGACTTTGGTCAATGCGCGCGGTAATTTGGTCATGCCCTCCTTTACCGACCTTTCGGTTTGCCTGCGCGAGCCCGGCGCGATGTACAAAGAGGATATTCTTTCCACTTGCCGCGCGGCGATGGCAGGCGGTTATTCGGCACTTCTTTCTTATTTTGAACCCGACGCGCGCTTTTCTACCGAGGATGTCCTCACCTATTTTTCGGTGGCAAGAAAGCATCCTGCCGTGACGATTTATCCATCGGTGTTTGCAGGCGAAGCTGATTGGGATGTGCTTTTCGCTTTGGGTGCGAAAAGTGTTTCTGACCGCTTTACACCGTTTGAAAACGCAGGAGCTCTTCGCGCTGCCATGCAAAAGGCAAAAGACAAGAAAATGCCGTATTTTGCGTTTTTGCAGATTCCGTCTTTGATTGAGGGCGGTACTGTCAATGCGGGGATTGCGCCGATGATGAAGCAAAAGCCCATCTCGCCCGTGTCTGAAGTGATGGCAGTGTCAAGAGCGCTGCTCCTTGCCGAAGAAGTGGGCTGTGCGCTGCACCTTTCGGGTGTGTCTCTTGCCAAGAGCTTCTCTCTCATCCGCGAAGCCAAAAAAGCAGGTCTTCCCGTGACTTGTGACGTTTCGCCCTACCATTTCTTTTTTGATGAAAGCGCCATTTTGTATTACGGCAACACGGCAAAAATGATGCCGCCGCTTCGCAGTGATTCTGACAGAGTGGCAACGCTTGAAGCCATTGCCGACGGCACAGTGGATGCCATTGCCTCGCATCACGTTCCCAACGATAAGCGCGACACCCAGCGCACGCTGGCGTCGGCGCCTTTTGGCGCGGTGTCTTTGGAAACTGTTTTTTCAGCTTGTGTAGACAAGCTGCTCCTTGACGGCGTGGTGGATATTTTCCGCCTTGCCGAGCTTCTTTCGGTGAATCCGCACAGGATACTTCTTTCCTCCTGCGGCTATTCTGTCGATAAGCTTTGTGAATTTGCCGTGGGCGATCCGGCAGATTTCAATCTCGTTTCGATCGATACCTCAATGCCTGTGACAGAGGATCGATTGAAAGGTCGCGCCAAGAACACACCGTTTATCGGCATGACGCTGAGAGGGCGGGTGGAACATAGCTTTTTCGCCAAAGAAAACGCGGGAGAAAGCGAGAAATTTTAACAATTTTTTTGACATCAAGACTTGCTTTTTTGCGTTTTGTGGTATAAAATGTTATATGAATTGATTTTGAGAATGGTGGCAAAGATCAAATGTCTTTGTCTTTGGAAAGGATAGATGACCGTGAAGCGTTTTGTTTATGCCGATAACGCGGCAACAACTCCCGTGCTCCCTGAGGTGCGTGATGTGATGCTCCCTTTTTTCGGCGAGATTTTCGGCAATCCCTCGAGTGCATACAGTAAGGGTGCCGAGGCGGCGGCGCCGCTTGCCAAGGCAAGAGAGACCATTGCGGCTCTTTTGGGTGCAAAGCCCACCGAAATCTTTTTTACCGCTTCGGGAAGTGAAGCGGACAACTGGGCAATCAAGGGTGTTGCCTCTTCGATGAAACCAAAGGAAAGCATATTATTTCCTCTAAATTTAAACACCACGCGGTGCTTCATGCACTTGAATCTCTTGAGAGGGACGGCTATGAAGTAACCTACGTGGACGTAAACGAAAACGGCGTGATCGACCCTGCCGATGTGGAAAAGGCGATCCGTCCCGACACGATTCTGATTGCCATCATGATGGCGAACAACGAAATCGGCACGATTCAGCCGATTGCCGAAATTGCCGCGATTGGCAAACAGCACGGTGTTACCACCTTTACCGATGCGGTGCAGGCTGTGGGCAATACGCCGGTGAATGTTGCTGACCTCGGTGTGGATATGCTTTCCTTTTCGGGTCATAAGATCCACGCGCCCAAGGGGATTGGTGTTTTGTATATCCGCACAGGCACTCGCGTGCGCTCGCTGATTGACGGCGGCGGACAGGAAAGAGGCAGACGCGGCGGCACAGAAAACGTGGCTTTTGCCGTTGGTCTTGCCAAAGCTTTGGAAATTGCCACTGCACGTCTTCCCGAAATGGCGCGCGTTAAGGCAATGCGTGACAGACTCATGCAGGGACTTCTTGATAAGATTCCGTATTCCCGTGTGAACGGTGACACCGAAAAGCGTCTTGACGGTAACCTCAATATCGGCTTTGAATTTGTGGAAGGTGAAAGCCTTCTCATGTGGCTGGATGCCAGCGGTATTTGCGCCTCGACCGGCTCTGCCTGCAATTCGGCATCTCTTGAGCCTTCCCACGTGCTTCTCTCGATCGGTGTGCCGCACGAAAGAGCACACGGCTCGCTCCGCTTCACCCTTTCGCACGAAAACACCGAAGAGGATGTTGACTATATTTTGGCAACTCTGCCCGCAATTGTACAAAGACTGCGCGACATGAGCCCCCTTTACGATTCTTCGATGGCAAGAATCAAAGACTAACCCGAAAGAAGGAATATAACGATGTACAGCGAAAAAGTAATCGATCATTTTACCAACCCCCGCAACGTGGGCGAGCTTGCCGATGCCAACGGTGTTGGTGAAGTTGGTAACGCAAAATGCGGCGATATCATGCGCATTTATTTGAAAATTGACGACAACCGCATCATTACCGACGTAAAGTTCAAGACCTTTGGTTGCGGTGCTGCCATTGCGACCTCTTCGATTGCCACCGAAATGATCAAGGGTAAATCGATTGACGAAGCGTTGACCCTCACCAACAAGGCTGTTGTGGAAGCGCTCGACGGTCTGCCGCCTGTGAAGGTACACTGCTCGGTGCTTGCCGAGGAGGCTGTAAAAACTGCTGTTGCCGACTATTACAGACGCCGTGGCGAGGAAGTGCCCGCTGCCGCTATTGTTTGCGACGGTTGCTGTGATGCTTGCGATCATCACGGTCATCACTGACATATGAAGAACGGCAAGATTCTTGTCGGAATGAGCGGCGGCCTTGATTCTGCCTACGCGGTCAACCTGTTACGACGGGAGGGCTGTGAGGTGGTGGGGGCTGCCCTTGTTTTTTCCGACCATACCGATATTGAAAGCGTGCGCCGCGTGGCAGAAGAGCTTTCGGTGCCTCTTTACGAAAAAGACGTGAAAGACCTCTTTCGCGAAAAGGTAATGGGTGATTTTATTTCCTGTTACCAAAACGGCAAAACACCCAACCCTTGCGTGGTGTGCAACCGCTACGTGAAAATGCGCGCTCTTTATGAGCTTTCCCGCTCTCTTGGTTGCGACGGTTTTGCCACGGGGCATTATGCCAAGCCTGTGCGTCTTGAGAGCGGCAGATTTGCCATTGCCATGGGAAAAGACAAAAAGAAAGACCAAAGCTATATGCTTTGGGGGCTTTCACAAGAAGAAATTGCCGCTTTTGTGGCACCTCTTTGCGACCTTGACAAAGAAAGCATCCGCCAAAGTGCCGAAGCAGAGGGGCTTTCGGTGGCACGCTCCAAAGAAAGTCAGGATATTTGCTTTATTCCCGACGGGGATTATGTTTCTTTTATCCGTGAGAATGCGCCCAACAGCCGAGGCTTTGAAGAGGGAAACTTCGTTTCGGTTGACGGTCTTTTGCTTGGCAAGCACAAAGGGCTTTGCCATTACACGGTGGGGCAGAGAAAAGGCTTGGGTATAGCGCTCGGTTATCCTGCTTTTGTCACCGATATGAATCCTGAAACTTGCGATATCACGCTGGCATCAGCTGAGGATTCCTATAAAAAAGAGATTTTGGTGGAATCGCTTGTGTTTCAGGGGCTTGAACCCGTGCAGTCGGGTGAGTTTGATTTTTTGGTCAAGATTCGCTATGCCGCGCCGCCTGTGCCTTGTCGCGTGATCATTGAGGGCGATTTGGCTCGCGTGGTGTTTGAAACGCCGCAAAGAACCCCTGCACCCGGTCAATCGGCGGTGTTTTATCAAGATGACACGATTATGCTTGGCGGAATAATCCGCCGCGGAATTATCCACCGCGGCATCATCCGACGTGGATAAATATTGTATGACAAAGTCACTCCGAACGAGTGGCTTTGTTTTTTTGTTTGATCAAACCTTTACGGGTGGGGAATACCTGATTTGAGAACGCTACCGCCGTAGGGGAGGGGCTTGCTCCTCCCGTTTTATAATCAAATATAACATCAGCAAAATTGTTCATTCTCGGGAGCACCAAGGCGCTCCCCTACCGTGTTGGAGCAATCAATTGTCATTTCGCAAAATTTGCTTGCCAAAACGAACGAATACGCCGCAAATTATTTTCAAAATCCCTCTTGACAAAACTGTCTATTTGTGATAGACTATCTATAGAGTCTATAAGTGATAGACAAAGGAGGCTTTTTGATGGATGAATTGAAACTCGGCGCGGTAGAAGCGCACTTTGCCGATCTTGTTTGGCAAAACGAACCGCTCAGTACAAAAGAACTCATACAGCTTTGCGAAAAGGAGCTGTGTTGGAAAAGAACCACCACCTATACGGTGCTGAAAAAGCTTTGTGAAAAGGGAATTTTTTTGACCGAAAACAGCCGTGTGACGGCTCTGATCTCACGGCAGGATTTTTATGCCATGCAGAGCGAAAAATTTGTGGAGGA
>JAFXJX010000102.1 GCA_017532025.1 Clostridia bacterium
GCAAAAACCCTTTACAAAAAGAGAAAAATATGATATATTTATTAGATGATTAGATCATTACATTATAGACACCATCAAAGGAGGAACTTAGGATGGAAAGAAACTTGTACCCCTTGAAGCTTGTCCCTGTCTGCAAGGAGATTATCTGGGGCGGCACCAGACTGAAAAGCGAATACGGCAAGGTTTCCGATCTTGAAAAAATTGCGGAATCCTGGGAACTCACAGTCCGCGGCGACGGCATGAACGTCATCGATAACGGCGAATATAAGGGCATGACCCTTGGCGAATACCTTGGCGACAAGGCAGAAGGCTTCCCGCTTCTCATCAAGCTGATCGACGCGTGCGACAAGCTCTCGATCCAGGTTCACCCCGACGATGACTATGCCCGCGAAAAAGAGGGCGAATACGGCAAGACTGAAATGTGGTATATCGTGGATGCCGAACCCGGCGCCAAGCTCGTTTACGGTCTGAAAAATTACAATAAAGACACCTTCCGCGCCGCTGTGGAAAACGGCACGCTGGAAGACTACATGAACTATGTTGACGTGAAAAAAGGCGATGTGTTCTTCATCCCCGCAGGCTGTGTGCACGCCATTGGTGCCGGCATTCTGATTGCCGAGATTCAGCAGTCCTCCAACGTCACCTACCGCGTGTATGACTATATGCGCCGCGGCAAAGACGGCAAGCTCCGTGAGCTTCATGTTGACAAAGCACTCGACGTCATCATCGACCACACCGAAGAAGGCATCGAAGCCATCCGCTATGCCGACGGCAAAGACGCTTCTTCCCTTGCTAACTGCAAGTATTTCAAGGTTGACCGCTATGTTGTTGACGGCGGCATGACACTTTCTGCCGACAACGGCTTTTTGCACATTCTCTGCCTTGACGGCGAGGGTGAGGTCGGCGGCGTTTCCTGCAAGAAAGGCGAAAGCATTCTTCTCCCTGCCGGTCTTACAGGCGTAACAGTCAGCGGCAAGGGCTTTGAAATCATCACCTCGTCGGCAAAATAATCACAAAAGAAGGATAAATAACTATGGCAGAAAAAATGGTAGCGGCAATTACCTCGATGGACGAGGATTTTGCCCAATGGTACACCGATATTGTTAAAAAAGCCGAGCTGATCGACTACTCCAGCGTCAAAGGCTGTATGATCTTGCGCCCCTATGGCTACGCCATCTGGGAAAACATTCAGAGCATTCTTGACTCCAAGTTCAAGGCAACAGGCCACGAAAACGTCTATATGCCGATGTTCATCCCCGAAAGCCTCTTGAACAAGGAAAAAGACCATGTGGAAGGCTTCGCACCCGAAGTGGCATGGGTCACACATGGCGGCAAGGAGCCCCTCACCGAGCGTCTTTGCGTGCGCCCCACCTCCGAAACACTCTTCTGCGAACACTACGCCAACATCATCAAGAGCTATCGCGACCTGCCCAAGCTCTATAATCAGTGGTGCTCGGTCGTTCGTTGGGAAAAGACCACCCGTCCTTTCCTCAGAAGCCGCGAATTTCTGTGGCAGGAAGGTCACACCATGCACGCAAGTGCTGAGGAAGCCATTGCAGAAACCAAGCAGATGCTTGATATCTACGCAAGCTTCCACGAAAATGAGCTTGCCATGCCTGTTGTCAAGGGCGTAAAGACCCCTTCCGACAAGTTTGCAGGCGCTGAAGACACCTACTGCATCGAAGCACTCATGCACGACGGCAAGGCGCTTCAGGCAGCAACCTCCCACTATTTCGGTGACGGCTTTGCCAAAGCGTTTGACATCAAATATACCGATAAAACCAATAAGGTATCTTACCCCTTCCAGACCTCTTGGGGCTGCACCACCCGTATGATCGGCGGTTTGATCATGACTCACGGTGACGATAACGGTTTGGTGCTTCCTCCCGCCATCGCGCCGATTCAGGTGGTCATCATCCCGGTGGCACAGCATAAGGAAGGCGTGCTTGAAAAAGCGCGTGAAATTGCCGATACCCTCTCGAAGCGCTTCCGCGTGAAGGTTGATGACCGCGATCAGTCGCCCGGTTGGAAGTATGCCGAATACGAAATGAAGGGTGTTCCGCTTCGTCTTGAAATCGGTCCGCGCGACATTGAAAGCAACCAGTGCGTTCTCGTTTCGCGTCTTGACCGCGCAAAGACCTTCGCTTCTCTCGACGGCATCGCAGACACTGTGGCAGAGCGCCTTGAAGCTGTCCGTCAGGGTCTTTACGACAAAGCGCTTGCCAACCGCGAAAAGCGCACCTACCGCTGTGCAACCATGGACGAGATCAAGTCCGAGCTTGCCGCTAAGGGCGACGGCTTTGTTAAGGCCATGTGGTGTGGCGACGAAGCGTGCGAAGACAAGGTTAAGGAAGTATGCGGCGTAGGCTCGCGTTGCATCCCCCACGATCAGGAACAGATTTCCGATACCTGTGTTTGCTGCGGCAAACCCGCAAAGCACATGGTCCTTTGGGCAATTGCCTATTAAAAAGATCAATCCCGTACCGATCACTCGGTACGGGATTCTTGTTATCATGACTTGTTCAAAGTAATATCGTAAATCGCATAGGTGTGAGAGCCATTGTCCTCGGGACCGCAGTTGAGCCAGAACATCAGTCTGTCACACTCACCGATATCTACGGTATAGGTAGTAGGCTCCATATTCTTGGAAAGGGTGATTTCTTTCACACATTCATCGTCAGCACCAATCATCAGCGTTGTCTCGTCCTGAACGATAATGCTGCTGTTATCCTTTTGCATTGCCACGGTGAACGTAACCGAGGTATAGCCGCTGTCCTTGATATTTGCCATAGCGAATGCGGATTCGTGTGCTTCGCCGGAGCCGGCAAGAGCCAGGACGGAAAGACCCCAGCCGCCCAACATACTACCCAGTATCGTTGCACCGCCAACGCCTGCCATATCCAACTCCATGTGAATGTTGGTTTTCAGCAAAACTCCCTTGTTATAGGTTTTGTTTCCAATTTGGAAGGTGTTTTTATTGGTTGTTCCGTCGTAGTAGCCGTCTTCAACACTTACAGCGCCAATCTGCTTGCTGATATGAGAGTTGTAAACATCATAAAAACCAAAGGTATCGATCAGATCACAGGTCTTTCCAAAGTCTGCGGGCGTTCTCTTGGTAAACAAATCAGTCTCCACATATCCGTTGGGATATGCAACAAGATTGGCAAGACCGAACACAGGACGTTCCATCAAAGCGTTCGTCTGTTTGCCCGAAACAAATTCAAGATGCTTGCAGCCCGTAACGTCCACAATATACTCCTGTGGAAGCATCGTACATTTAACATCAATCGTCTTGATCAGCTTGCCGTCAGCATAAATCTCCAGCTGATCGTTTTCGTAAACATTGCTGTTGGAAATATGACCCACCATAAAGGATATCGCCTTATAGTTTCCACCAAGATTGAAGGAAGCAGAGGCAGGCTTCGTCATAAGCATTGTGTGCATCGAATGGAGCATAATGCCCTCGTTGTACTTGACACCGCCCATGGAGAAGGTCTTGAACTGTGTGGAACCGTCAAACAACGCTTGCTCTTCCACATTGCTTAAAATGCCAAAGGCTCCAAGCTCCGAAATCATCTTGACAGGTCCTTGCGGATACTCGCGAGATGCATACGCAACAGTATTCAACGCCTCTTTGGTTGTCGCAACGTAAGCATCACCGATACCGTATACACCGCCTACCGCATTACCGAAGTTTTCGTTTCCTTCTTTGATCAACCAAGCAAATTTGAGCTGTCTGCAGCCTGTTACGTCCAAAGTAAACTGCTTATACAGATCGTGAGTGGATATGACCTCTTCAAGAATGATCTTTCCGTCGGCATACACCGTCAGCCAAGCAGTGCCTTCGTCATAACTCGTCGTTCTGTCTGCCGCACCTGCGGTAAAGGTGAGATACTTATATTTGCCCTCAAGGTCAAAGAAAATACATTTTTCGGTATCGTTCACTAGCTCCATGGATATCTGTGTTGCAATAGAATCCTCAAATTTCACGGTACCCATGTTGATATAGTTACGCTCACTTGATGCATAATTGGGATAATACTCCACAGGAGATGTTACGGGAATCAGATAAGGCTTCAAATCACGCACAAGCTTCACGGGAGCGCTTCCGGCAGACTCCGGAACGTAGCCGGTTTCGTGCGCTTCGCCTTCCCACGCAGTGATCTCCATCATATACATATTAAACCCATCATCGCCCGTGACAACTTTTACTTCAAATGTCTGTGCGCCCGACACATCGTATGTATAGCGTTTGGCAACGTCATAGCTTGAAAGGATAAATTCCTCCTTTAGCTTGCCGTCGATTATAATCTGAATGCCAACCTTAAGCTCACGTGCCGTACCCTTAAGCGTGGGATACGCGCCATCCATCGCATAGAGGTGGGTGTAATAATGCTCTTTGCCGTCCACTACTCTTTCCGCCGTTTTTTCAATACCATTGCCGCTAAGCACAAAGCTGAAGTTTTTGTACTGTCCGTCAAGAGGAAATTCAAGATCGGCGTATTCAAGCGGACCTGCCTTATTCCAGAACCTTATACCGCCGTGGTAGTCATACCCTCCAAGCGTGAAAACCTTAGAATCTTTGTTTTCGTATTTGTAAATTTCCATACCGCCCTTTTTGGCTACAGGTGTATGTTTGTTGACATAATAATGATCAAGATACGGAATTTCGGTACTGTTTTGATTCTCTTCGGAATCATCGGAATCAATAGAACCGGAACCGGAACCGCCGCCAAAACAGCCGGCAAGCATGGGCAGTAACATTGCCGCCGCCAACAATAAAGCTATGATTCTGATTGTGTTTTTCATGTTAACTGTATTCCTCCATTAAAATAATATTTTCAAAATTTTTTTCGTCATCACAGAAGAAGAAATAGACAAACCCGTCAAGTGAATCTAAAAATCCTATTTGGCTGTCAAGGGGATCATACTGCATAAGGAGCTTCGGCGGTGCATCCTCGTGGGGCCAATCACTTGGCACTCCGAAGAGTCGCGTGCAAATCTCGTCCTCGTCCACCTCAGAAAATTCCATTAAGTACGCCTCGGTGTATCTTTCGTAGTCTTCCACGGCGGCGTTGAAATCGTCGATGGCAAGATCGGGCTCGCTGTCGTGATACCGCACATCCGCGCCGAGATGATATTTTCCGTCCTCGGTGTGAAGGAAAATATAGAGGTAACCTGTGTGAGGCAGTCTGTTTTCTCGGTCAAGCTCGGCTATATCGGATAGCCGTATCTGACAGAGGAAGATTTCATCATCGTCGAAATCTTCTTCCCACGCAAGCGGAACAGTCGGTGTGCCAAAAAACTTTGACGCGCCAAGGTCATAGCCTTCGGGCGCTTTTTTGACTTTGATCCTAATGGCTCTGCTCATTGTTTTGCAATTGTAAAAGCTAATGTCAGACTTTGATGCACGCTGTCACCTGCAACCGAATAGCTGTCGGATGCGTGCGCTATGACAGGTGCGCCGTCGTTTGACACGGTTACTGTATGATAATCCAGGTAAATCTCGGCATTGACACTATCGCCCTGCGCGGAAACTGAGCGAATTTCCATTTGTTTTTTACGGATATGCGGCAAGGGATAGGACGCGCCTTCAGTTAAGTCATAGATCTCTTTTCCGCTATCCTCATCAAACCAAGTGCCTTCCTTATCATAGGTATAGTCCCATTTCATAATCAAGCAATACTGATTCACCTTTTTATTCCTCAGATTCTTTGAGTAATTCCAACAAACGAATAACACTCCATTTATGCGTACAATCAAGATCGTGCCGTCTTGTTTCACTGTTCTCGATACCGCCCATTTGCATACCTGCAATATGGTCGCAGTAACCGGCGTTGTGTGAACGCCAAAAGGAATCGGACAGCGCTTTGATTTTTTCATCACGTGTCATATTGGCTTTCAAAAGAAAAGAAAGTGTTTCTTCAAGCTGAGCAATCTCTTGTTTTGTTTCGTCTGTCATACAATCCCTTCTTTCTTCTTACTTTTAGTGTAACATATATTTTTCACTTTTTCAAGAGAAATTCAAGTTTTCTAAAACTTATTTTGTTAAGGATTGGATTTCGTTGGATTATTTTCAAAAAACAAAGCCACCGAGGTGGCTTTGTAACTATCATTTTATATCACGCATTATACGTGCCTTCCAGGTCGGAAAGCACCGAGGAAATATTCTCCTTGCGGCGCGAGGTCTTCACCTTTTCCATCAGAAGTGCTTTGAATCCTGCTTCGTCAAAGGGCAGATCGATCTCCTCACAGCACCATGCCGAAAGATGCATCGCGTTCGAAAGGGTGAGACCAAACAAGCCTTCTCTGCCATCGGCAACCAAGTCCTCACCGCGAAGGATCGCGCCGGCAAAGGCTTTGAGAACGCCGATATGCTGCTCGTTCATGCCATCGGTTTCCACCTTGATCGTTTCAAAAGCAGGAGAGCCAAAAGGAATTCTGTTCACCTTGGTAAACTCCGACTCGGGCGTTGCCAGCTTTTTGAGAATCAACGAGCCACCGTCACAAATCAAAGTACCGCCGTCACACACCACCTCAAAGCGGTTGGTGCCGGGGGTATCGCCCGTGGTGGTAATAAACGTGCCTGTCGCGCCGTTTTCGTATTCCACGTAGGTGGTCACGTCATCTTCCACCTCAATATCGTGCCATTTGCCAAAGTGCATTTTGGTGTAAACCTTGTTCGGCATACCGCAGATCCACTGCCAAAGGTCAAGATTGTGGGGACATTGGTTGAGCAGCACGCCGCCACCCTCGCCTGACCAAGTCGCGCGCCACGCGCCCGAATCGTAATAGGCTTGCGGACGGTACCAGTTGGTGATGATCCAACTCGTTCTCTTAATCGCACCCAGCTCGCCCGATGCAATGATCTCTTTCATTTTGCGGTACACGCAGTTGGTGCGCTGATTGAACATCATACCGAATTTTAAATCAGGATGCTGATCCGCTTCTGCAATCATATCCTTCACCTGCAAGGTGTAAACCCCCGCAGGCTTTTCGCACATCACATGAAGCCCTGCACGAAATGCCTCAATTGCATAGCGCGGATGGTCGTAGTGCGGCACAGCAATCAGCACCGCATCCAAAAGACCGCTTGTCAGCATCTCGGATGCATCCGAAAAGACAGCCACATCAGAAAGCTCAGGATTCTTTTCTTTCTTTTGGGCAAGCGTTTCTTTTGCCCAAGTAAGTCTTTGGGGATTGATATCTGCAACGGCAACCACTTCCATATCGGGGACCTTGCCGTCAAGAATGTTATTGTAATGTGATGAACCCATGTTGCCAATTCCAATGATGCCGATTTTGACTTTTTTCATTCCATTCTCCCACCTTAGTATATGATTATAGTTTCACTATAACACAAAGAACCGACTGTGTCAACCGCCGCTCCGAAAACATTTTTACTTCTGATATTTTTTCTCGAAAAAAAACGAGTTTTTTGCAAAAAGAACTTGACAAATTCAGCATATAGAGCTATAATCGGTGTATCGTTTATTTTTCAAAAACGATACTGTTATAATGATTCCCTTTGGGAAAGAAAGGAGCTTCTTCTCGTCAGAAGAACCAAGGTATTATCATGGATAATCAACTGAAACAAATCGCACAACGACTCCGGGAGTTAAGAAACATTTCGGGCAAGACCACAAGAGAGGTGGCTTCGATTATTAACGTTCCCGAAGAGACCTACATCCGCTGTGAAAACGGTGAATCGGATTTTTCCTTCACCTTCTTACACAACTGCGCCAACCTGTTCGGCGTGGATATCACCGCCCTCATCACAGGTGAAGAATCCCGCCTTTCCACCTTCTCAATCGTTCGCGCAGGCGAAGGACTTCCGCTTGAACGCCGTCAAGGCTTCAAGTACAACCATCTTGCCTCCTATTTCAAGGGCAGAATGAGCGAGCCTTTTCTTGTTCGCGCCAAATACAGCGAGGAAGAAAACAGCCGCCCCATCCCGGTCGCCTCTCACGATGGCGAAGAATTTGACTATATCCTTTCAGGCTCCTTGAAGGTCTCAATCGACGGCAAGGAAGAAATTCTCTACGCAGGCGATGCCATCTATTACAACAGCTCGAATCCTCACGGTATGATTGCAACGGGCGGCGAGGACTGCGAATTTATCGCCATAGTCACCGATTCTCACGGCAATGCCATGAACTATACCGCAGCCGAAGCGGTGACTGAAGCCAAAGAAAAAAAAGCCCCCAAAAAGGCATCTCTTGTTGCCGACAAGTTTATCCACACCGTGGAAGATTCCGAAGGCAGACTTCTTGCCATCGACTTCAAGAATCTTGACAAGTTCAACTACGCTTACGATATCGTTGATGAGATTGCCAAGAAAAGCCCCGACAAAACAGCGCTTGTGCATCTCGATGTCAATAAAAACGAGCGTCGCTTTAGCTTCTCGGATATCTCCCGCCTTTCAAACAAGGCGGCAAACTACCTTTCCTCGGTCGGCATTGAAAAAGGCGACCGCGTGATGCTCGTCTTAAAGCGCCATTGGCAGATCTGGCCGGTACTCATGGCACTGCATAAGATCGGTGCCGTTGCCATCCCTGCCACCAATCAGCTTCTCAAAAAAGACTTCGTTTACCGCTTCAACAAGGCAGGCGTCAAAGCCATCCTTGCCACAGCCGACGGTGATGTTACCAAGGAAGCTGACCTCGCTATGGCAGAATCACCCTCGGTCAAGATCAAGGTTGTTGTGGGAGCAGACAGAGACGGTTGGCTCTCCTTTGCCGATTTTGAAACCTGTTCCGATAGCTTCCCCCGCCCTGAAAACACAGCAGGCGGCAGAGATGCTTCGATCCTTTTCTTCTCATCTGGTACAACAGGCTACCCCAAGATCGTGGAGCATTCCTGCACCTACGGTTTGGGTCACTTCATCACCGCAAAATATTGGCATAATGTTGATCCCAACGGCCTTCACCTCACCATTTCCGATTCGGGTTGGGGCAAATTCATGTGGGGTAAATTGTACGGTCAGTGGCTGTGTGAAGCCGCCGTATTCGCTTACGATTTCGACCGCTTCAGCGCATCGGACATTCTTCCCCTCTTCAAGCAGTATAGTATCTCCACCTTCTGCGCTCCCCCCACCATGTACCGCTTCTTCATCAAAGAGGATCTTGGCAAATACGACCTTTCCTCGCTGAAATACGTCTGCACCGCGGGCGAAGCCTTGAATCCCGAGGTGTTCAACAAATTCAAGGAATACACAGGTCTTACCATCATGGAAGCCTTCGGTCAGACCGAAACCACCATGGCAATCGGTAACCTTGTGGGCACCACACCCAAGATCGGCTCGATGGGTAAGCCCTCGCCGATGTACGACGTGGATATCATGTTGCCCGACGAAAACGGCAAGATGCGCCCCTGCAAGGTGGGTGAAGTCGGTGAGATCTGCATCCATACCGACGAAAAAGTCCCTGTGGGTCTTTTCAAGGGCTATTATGACGATGCCGCGCCCGACAAAGTCAACTATGAAGCCACCGATGCCGCATGGCATGACGACATCTACCACACAGGCGACACCGCATGGAAGGACGAAGACGGCTTCTATTGGTACGTTGGCAGAACCGATGACCTCATCAAGTCATCCGGCTACCGTATCGGTCCGTTTGAAATCGAAAGTGTTACCATGGAGCTTCCCTACGTTTTGGAGGTTGCCGTTACAGGCGCGCCCGACCCGATCCGCGGTCAGGTTGTCAAAGCCACCATCGTTCCCGTCAAGGGTACTGTGGTCACCGACGAGCTTGTCAAGGATGTGCAGACCTACGTCAAAACACACACCGCACCTTACAAATATCCCAGAATCGTGGAATTCGTCGATGAGCTTCCGAAAACCATCAGCGGTAAGATCCGCCGCGTGGATATCCGCAAGAAGGATAATCAATAAAAACAAAACGGAACACCTTTTCGGGTGTTCCGTTTTTGTTTGCCTTTTATTTCACAATCACTTCAAACGCAGTTTGATTTTCAATCGCGCTGTTCTCCACCTCAACCAAAATGAGCCACAACGCTATATCATTCGTAATCATAACCGGACGCGTCATCTCCAAAACGATCTGAACGCCTCCCTCAACAAGCACATGGATCAGCGAATACTGCTCTGATCCTGTAGAGTTCTCAGAAGCCATGAGAAAAAGCGTTTTTTCGGCAAAATAGGCATCGTTGTAAACCGATGTCACTTGCTGAAATTCATCCCCGGGTCTGTAAATATAAGACTCCACAAAAGCAGTAAGTTCTTCTTTGCTGTTGATCTTATAGAGCGGGAGTTGTCCTCCACACTCAGCATTTTCCCACAGAACAGACATCTCAAAGAAGCAATCTCCTCGCAAGAAAGTTGCCTTGCATCCGTCAATCACTTTGTCCGCAGGATATGAATAAATCCCCGTCACGTAGCTGTTTTTGGCGTAGGCTTCGATCTCCTCGGCACTTGCGCGAAGATAGATACCTTGTGATACAGCGCCGTTATCAAGATTGGCAAACACAATGTCGTCACGGTCGGCAACATAGGCATCCACAAAGGTTTCATTATTATGCACGGCGTAGCTGCTCGATTGGAACTTGTAGGTAAGATAGATATAATACTTTCCGTCTTCCTTAACTGCTTTTTCAAAGAGATTTTTTTCAATCTTTGCCTTCCAAGCAGTATCAGGCGTGGTATCAGGTGTGGTAGTATCCGTAAGTGTGCTTGTTACAATCGATTGGGTTGTAGTAAGCGTTGTTTGTGTGGGTGTTGTTTCAATCGGCGTTTTGGTGGTGGTTGGCGCGGTTGTTGCATTTTCACTCCCACAAGCCACCGTAAGAAGTGCAAGCGAAAGAACCATCATCAGAAATATCAGTTTTTTCATAGTGTTTTCCCCTTATTCTGTCACAAATTCAGCAACCAAAATAAAATATTTTCTCGCTATCGTTTCCACATGCATAGTTCCGTCGCCCATTTCCTTGGCGGTATCCACCACAAGATATAAGCTTTTCGCACCTGTGCACAATGTAGCACTTACCGTCACGTTCGCTCCGCCAAGCCTTTGCACAACAGCATCGAGTGCTTCACGGTCTATTTCCACACCACAAAACCGATTCAAATTGACCGCCGAAACAACCGACACCAACCAAACCGATCCATCCGCCTCGGTATATGCTTTATAATAGGCTTGGGTAGGATATCCGGAAATGGTACGGTTAAAAACAAAACAATAATTCACTTCCGCACCCTCAGCGCACTCCTTTGCCGAAACAAAGTAGTCAAATTTTTTGGGGCTGCCCATCACACGCACCTCGGTTTCCACCGATACCGAATAGAGATTCCAATCCATCTTTTCTTCTGCCAAAGTTTCAAACATGGTTTTCAAAACGGCAATTCGTTCTGCCTCGGTAGAATCCACCGTCAAGCTATGATCACCCAAGGTTCCCGGCAGCTCTTCTGACGAATAGGTTTCCACCGACGGTCTTGTCACGTCAAACTTTTCGCTCACATCGGTAATCACACCGCCGCAGCAAGACTGCACGCTGCCAAGCTCCGCTACATAAGAATCGGGATATATCACAAGCTTCGGCTTGGTGGTCACATAAGGTTCGGGCAGAATTGTCTCAAACCATTCGGGCGCTTCAGCGTGTTTCACGTAATACAAACGCCCCGCAACCTCTACGGCATCGAGTCCTGTTTTCACCACTGTTCCATCCAAATATTCAATTTCCAAACAATACGTATTGGTTCCGGGCGGAAGCGGTTTGTCCGCTTCTTTATCGATCGCAAAGGTTTTAAGCCACGCTGTAAATTCCGACAACTTCTCATCGGGCACTTTTTTGCCTTCCCCTTCACCGTACTGACCGTAAAGAGTGATAGACTTAATACTATGTGTGTTAAAAATCGTTTCGGTGGTTTCGGGCGCTGTGGTTGTTGCTGCGATACTTGTTTCTATGGGCGGATTTGCGGTATCGGGTGTGGTTGTTACAATGTCACGCCCGCAGGCAACCGCCAAAAGCAACGTAGTAAGAATCAAAAATAGAAATACAAACTTTTTCATACTGTCACTCCCTTTCACTTTTAAAGACGGCATTTGTATCCCCAATATGACACGCGTTTTGAAAAAATTTATTTTTTCATCAGATACCCAAATAAGCACAAAGAGGTTCCGCGAAAAAGCGAAACCCCTTTTGTTTTTATGTATCGTTTTCAGTCAAGTTTCAGCTTTTTCTGCAAGTCCACGATTTTCTTGGTTTTCTCCCCGTCAAGAGACTGACTTGCCTTCATCTGCGCCGCCGCCTTTTTGCGGCGAGAGGTAAACACAATGGCCAACCATCTTGCCACGTGGCAAAACGGAAGCAAAATCGGGCATTTGTTCAGCACGGGAAACTGCTTTTTCATGCTCTTGTAGGGCAAGAACACCTTGCGCCAGAAGTAATAGGCGCCACCCTTGTTGCCCTGAATGGATGCCACATACCCCTCAACCGTGCCAAACGCACCGCCTGCCAAGAGATATTCTTCCATTGAAAGAATCGTTTCGTCAGCTTCTGCCCCGAAAAACCAATAATCGCACAGCTGTTCGGCATACGCGGCAAACGCGGCAAGTCCCGACTTTTCATACAGATTTTTTAGCTTTTCTTTGTCACACGGCATTTTGTTTCGCATCACCACCATGTCCATAAAGGGTCGAATGCCGCAGCCGCCCACGTAAAAATGCTTGGCGGCGTGTGCCATGGCGTAGGCATAGAAAAACTCGTTTGTCATTTCGTATTCGTAGAGGCTTCCCTCTTTGAGGGTAGCATTCTCCCAAGGACTGCCGAGCGCGAGCGTGCGCTTGTCGTTTTCATCACAAAGTGCAAAATGAATCTCCACGTGTAGCTCACTCGGTGAGAAAAAGCTGATATCATGTCCTTCTGCCACGTCATAGCGGTAGGATAACTTCTCAATCAAAAGATTCTTTACTTTTTCCAAATGCTCGGAATGCACCAAAATATCAATATCCACGCTGGTGCGCATGACAGGGTCGGGATAATGCTCGCGCAGCACCGTTCCCTTCAGCGGCATATAGGGTATCTTTTCTTCACTCAGCACACGGCGAAGCTCCGAAATTTCATACGTAACACGCTGATAGCGGTAAAGGGCAAGATACTGCCACTTTTGAAAGGCTTTCACTGCCTCTCCTTGTAAAAGCCCTGCGCGCAAGAGCGCGTCTCCCGCAATGTGTGCAAGGTCGTGCGCTTTGGAGAGTGTATAAATCTCTTTGATCTCTTCTTCGCTCAAGCGTTCGGAAAAGTCTTTGCCAAGAAGCTGTGCGCCAAGAAGCGCAATCAAGTGCCTTGCTGTTTGTTTGTTATCTATCATGTAACAGTCCGCCTGTGTTTATATTTTGGTGATATGTCCCTTGCCCGAAAGAAATTCTTCCATCACGCCCGCAATGGCAACGCTGTCTTCTTCGGCAAGAAGACCTGAACGGTTTCCGCTCTGAATGCCTTTGACAAACCCGGCAAGCTCGTAGCGGATGCCCTCTCCCTCAAAAGGATAAAAATACTTGCGGTTCATACGAATGTCTTCCTTACGGACTTCAAAATAGTCCATCTTCCACCAGGGCGCGGGAACGTATATATAGCCCTTGGTGCCTGAAATGATCAGCTCGCCCTCGCTCTTCACGCCAATGCCCGCCTTCAAGGTAGCTTCGGCTTTGGGATACAGCATCATAAGCTTGGTGTAGAGGTCAACGCCGCCTTCCTTGCAGCTTGTGATATAGCGAATCGATTCAGGATTGTTTCCCAAAAGCGAAAGCGCGGCATAGATCACATATGAGCCCCATTCGGCAAGCGCACCGCCGCCGCGCGAGGTATCAAACAGCCATGGCGAATGTGCGGGAGCAAGGCTTGTACAAGTAGCCTCCACGCTTTTCACCGAGCCGATCGCACCGCCGCGCAGGAGCAAAACCATACGCTGAAAGGCAAGCGAATAGGCAGTTTTCAAGCCCTCGCAGAAGATCACGCCCTTTTCTCTCGCAAGCGCGTACAACTCGGCGGCTTGTTTGGCGCACAGAGCCACCGGCGTTTCAGACAGCACGTGGATGCCCTTTTCAAGGGCAATTTTGGAATATTCGTAGCGTCGCTCGGGCGAAGTATTCACATACACCGCATCCACCGAGGACAAAAGGTCTTCGTATGTATCGCTCTCAAGCATCGGCTCGGGCAATTGCCAATCGAGCGCATCGCCGTCAGCAAAAAGATGCGTCATCTCCCAACCGCTGATATAGCGGCTCTCTTCCACAAATTTGTGAAGCGATGCCGAAACGCCTGCCACGCCAAGCGACATGGTTCGTCCTTGGCTGCGAAGCTCGGTGGACGAAACCCCCTCGGTGCGCGAAAGATACACCACCTTGCAAAAAGGCGAAAGGTAATCAAACTTTCCTTTCCAGTCAGAGCCGACCGTGAAAATATCCACACCGTAGCGCTTGATATCGTCGATCTTCTGACCCTCGTATTCCTCCACGATCACTTCGTCCACAAGTCCTGTTGCCTTCACCGCCGCCATACGCTCAGCAAGCGATTGCTGAACGAGCAGTTTTCCGCGCGAGCGGTCAAAATCCTCACTCGTTACGCCAACGATCAGATAATCGCCAAGCGCTCTGGCGGCGCGCAGAAGATTTTCGTGACCGAAATGCAGAAGGTCAAAGGTTCCGTATGTGATGACTTTTTTCATAATTACACCACCTCTATTTACGAAATCACGCCTCGTGCCACAAGTGCATCCAGCGCTTCAAAGAGAATATCGTTGTCTTTGATCGTGTGATGTCCGATATGACCCACACGGAAGAGCTTGTCCTTGAGGTCACCGCCATTGGGGCAAATGATGATATCAAATTCTTCTTTCAAAATCTCAAAAAGGCGGTACGCCGAAAGATTCGGATTCTTGGGGGTCAGCGGTGTGACCGCGTTTGAGGGCGAATCGGTCGCCAACACAAACGGGTATTTTGCAATGCGGCGGCGAAAATCCTCGGCAAGCTCACGAGTCTTGGCAAGCGCATTCTCAAAGCCTTCGGCTTCAATATCGCAAAGGCGCTTGTTCAACTGAATCAGAATGCCAACCGCAGGCGTAAAGGGAGTTTGTCCGCGCTCGCCATTCAGGAGTGCTGCTTTTAAGTCAAGATAGTAGCAGACCGGCTTCGATGCATAAATCTTCTCCACCGCGCGGGGCGAAAGCACCACCACAGAAACACCGGGCGCAACGGCAAGCGCCTTTTGCGAGCCAGTGAGAACAACATCTGCCGAAAGCGCCGCCATGTCAATGGGGTCGGCAAGGAAGGTGCTGATGGCATCCACCACAAGCGAGAGATGATTGCGGCGGCAAAAATCGGCAATCATCGGCATATCGTAAAGAACGCCTGTGGAGGTTTCACCCATATTCACCAAAAATCCGGTGAATTCTTTTCCCTCATACGGTGCAAGATGGTCGGGCTTCAACGCTTCACCCACAGAAAGCGAAATTGCCTCATAGGGAATGCCGTGTACGTCACAAATTTCGCAAAAACGGTGACCGAAGCTGCCGCCGTTCACAATCAGAAGACGGTCACTCTTCGTAAAGAGTCCAATCACCGAAGCTTCCATGGCAGCAGTACCCGAGCCGGTTAAGAATACGGTACGCGCACCCTCTTCGGCATGCACAAACTGCTTCATCAGGCGCTCATTTTCTTTCATCAAAGCGGAAAAATCAGCCGTGCGAAAATACGGGATCGGTTCAGCACCAAGCGCCATCAGGTCCTCTTCCATCGGCACGGGACCAACCGCAAAATTCAAATGATCTTTTTTGATTTCCATTTTTCTCTATCTCCTATATCCTATTAAGGTAAAATTCTGTCAAACACCGAAACGGCTTTGCCGTTTTCCAAATACACGCGCGGAATGCGCTCACCAAGCGCACAAAGAATCTCATAAGGAATCGTACCAAGCTTTTCGGCAAGTGAGCTCACACGCTCCCCCGCACCGCCGTACACCGTCACCGCATCGCCCACCTTCGCTTCGTGAATATGGCTGACGTCAATGATGCACTGGTCCATGCAAATGCGCCCGATGATTGGCGCATACTGTCCGCACACCAATACGCGGTGTCCTACTGAGCACGCCGCGCGCCAAAGCCCGTCGGCATAGCCGATCGGAAGTGTGGCAACCCGCATGGCTTTTTCTGCCACAAAAGTGCGTCCGTAGCTTACACTCTCGCCGGCTTCAAGCGTTTTTATATGCTAAATTACGGTTTTGAGTTCAAGTGACGGCAAAAGACCTTTGCTTGAAACCTCGCATGAGGGCGCAATGCCGTACAGCAAAATCCCCGCGCGCACCATGTCAAGGGCGGTGTTGGGATAAGAAGCAATCGCCGCGGAATTCGCTGCATGGCGCAAGGCAAACACCAAACCGTCTTGCTTCAACCGTTCGATCAAGCGCAAAAAGAGAGAAAACTGCCCTTCTGTAAAAGCACTTCCCGCTTCTCCCTCATCGGCAGAAGCAAAGTGGGTAAAGATGCCTTCGGGCAAAAGCGCCTTGTTTTCAAAACAAGCCTTGATCGCCTTTGCTGCGTTCTGTGTTTCATCTTCGCGGCGGAGCGAAAAACCAAGTCGCCCCATGCCGGTGTCCACCTTGATATGCGCTTTGACAAAAACACCTGCCGCACGCGCCGCGTCGGCAAGGGTTCTTGCGTAATCCGAAGAAAAAACGCATTGCGAAATGTTATTTTGAAATAAAATCACAGCCGCCTCGGGCGGTGTGTAGCCGAGAATCAGAATCGGTAGTGAAATTTTGGCGTAACGCAACTCAAGCGCTTCCGAAAGGTTCGAGACAGCGAGAAAATCCGCTCCCATTTCTTCATAACAGCGCGCGAGTGTCACCGCACCGTGACCGTAGGCATTTGCCTTGATCACACAGCAAAGCTTGGTTTCTTTGGGCAGGGTCGCGCGAATATGGGTATAATTGTGGCAAATGGCGTCAAGATCCACTTCCGCCCACGCCCGCTTCAACAAAAAATCTTCCATACAGCGCCCCTTTCACAAATACGTATAGAAACCCATGATGTTATATTCTATCATATATTACGCCAAAAAGCAACAAAGGTTTCACGATTCGATCAAAGTTTTTCGGAAAAAGGCGCATCTGTTTCGTAGCACCCTGTTTCAGTTAAAACTTTACAATTACCATGCCGCGAGATCCGCCCCAACTGTGTGGTTGGGGCGCCCTGCGCTACGCTTGGGTTTCGACTGCACACCGCCCCGTGTCATCCTGAGTGAAGCGAAGCGAAATCGAACTGCGTAGCAGTGCCGAGCGTAAGCGATGACAGGATCTCGGGCGGTGTTTCGCTCAAGATGACACGCGGAGGCAAAGCGGTATCAATCATTGACAAAACCGCCACGCACATGGTATAATGAGAAAAAAGGTTAGATTCACCAAAAGGAGAACCGTTATGAATAATTCTATCGTTGACGGAATGAAAAAAGAAGGCAAGCCTTTCAGAAACATAACGATCGTAGCGTTTGTTTTATTCGCATTAACCTTTTTATATCCATACGTAAACAATAAAAGTTACCTGGATAAAGATGTGCTGATTATGCTCACAGCGTTTCTGATGTATGGATTATTTTCATTATATTGTTGGTTATACGCTGCGACGTACAGAGTGGAATTCAACGAGTCCAAGATCTTGTTAAAAACCTTATTCCGAAAGGTGGAAATCAATCTTTGCGATATCGAAAAATACACCTGCGCCAGATATAGAAAATCCGTGTTTTATCAATTCCATTTTTTCGTAAACGGAAAGAAAGTTTTGGTTAATACGAGATTTAAGCAAGAACTTGAAAACATACTGACAAATCATAACATAAAACAAGAATTGAAATAATCGTGTCATTTTCCTGAAAATAACTACTCCCACAAACCATTCCTTGATTGATAAAACATCATTTCACGCCGGTAGGGGAGCGCCTTGGTGCTCCCGCATCACAAGCAATTCTTTTTTCATGAAACTTGGTTGTTTTCGGGAGGAGCAAGCCCCTCCCCTACCCAACATCGGCATTTACCCGCCAAACGATTTCTCAAAAATCCCTTGACAACCGAATCAAAAAGTGCTATACTGATGTGTGTTGCAAAGGCATTGACGGGAAAGAGTATTCTGTAAACGAGGTCACAGAGAGCGGTGTCATCGGCTGTAAGCACCGTACCCACGAAGAGAAGAAGTCATCCCCGAGCCGCTTTGGGGATTGCATTCTGAACAGAATGCCGTAGTCAAAGCCGTTACCGCGCGTTAAGCGGAAAAGAGTGTGCGTCTTTTGGCGCAAATTCAGGTGGTACCGCGCGTCTTTTGCGTCCTGTGTTGGAGCAAAAGGCGTTTTTTTACTGTCAAAAATAAAATCACATAAAAGGAAAAAGGTTATGAAAAAAGAACTTGCCAAAACCTATTCGCCCAAGGAGCTGGAAGACCGTCTGTATGCCACTTGGGTAGAAAAAGGCTATTTTACCCCTCAGGTCGATGACGGAAAGCCCGCCTTTTCGATCGTCATTCCCCCTCCCAATGTAACAGGTCAGCTTCACATGGGTCACGCCCTTGACGAAACCTTGCAGGACATTCTCATTCGTTACAAGAGAATGCAAGGCTTTTCCACCCTCTGGCTGCCCGGCACCGACCACGCAGGCATTGCCACACAGATCAAGGTAGAAGAAAGACTCCGCGTTGACGAAGGTCTTTCGCGCTACGACCTCGGTCGTGAAAAATTCCTTGAGCGCGTTTGGGGCTGGAAAGATACCTATGAATCGCGCATCACAAGCCAGCTGAAAAAGCTCGGCGCCTCCTGCGACTGGACAAGACAGCGCTTCACCATGGACGAAGGCTGCTCCAAGGCTGTGCGCGAAGTGTTCGTCAACCTTTACGATAAGGGTCTGATCTACCGCGGCCACCGCATCATCAACTGGTGCCCTCACTGCTTGACTGCCCTTTCGGATGCTGAGGTGGAATACAAAGACCAGCCCGGCTTCTTCTGGCATATCAAGTATCCCATCAAGGGTGAAGACGGATACGTAGAGGTTGCCACCACCCGTCCCGAAACCATGTTCGGTGATACCGCCGTTGCGGTCAACCCCGAGGATGATGCCATGAAGCATCTCATCGGCAAGACCCTCATTCTCCCCGTTGTGGGCAGAGAGATTCCCGTGATTGCCGACGATTACGTGGAAATCAGCTTTGGTACAGGCTGCGTGAAGATCACCCCCGCGCATAACCCCAACGACTTCCTCGTAGGTCAGAGACACGATCTTGAACAGATCAAGGTTATGAACGACGATGCTACCATGAATGCCTATGCCGGCAAGTACAACGGCATGGATCGCTACGCTTGCCGCAAGGCTCTCGTTGCCGATCTTGAAGCCGAAGGCTATCTTGTTAAGGTCGTTCCTCACGACCACAATGTGGGCGTTTGCTACCGTTGCGGCACCACCGTTGAGCCGCTCACTTCCGATCAGTGGTTCGTGAAGATGAAGCCCCTCGCTGAGCCCGCCATCGAAGCTGTGGAAAACGGCTCGATCAACTTCGTGCCCGAGCGCTTCTCCAAGAACTACTTCAACTGGATGAATAACATCCTCGACTGGTGCATTTCCCGTCAGCTTTGGTGGGGTCACAGAATTCCCGCCTTCTACTGCGACGCGTGCGGCGAAATGACCGTTTCCAAGGAAGACATCACAACTTGTCCCAAGTGCGGCGCCCCTGTTCGTCAGGATAGCGATGTGCTTGACACCTGGTTCTCCTCGGCACTTTGGCCCTTCTCTACCATGGGTTGGCCCGAAAATACCGCCGAGCTTGAAAAATACTATCCCACAAACGTCCTCGTTACCGGCTACGACACCATCACCTTCTGGGTATCGCGTATGATCTTCTCGGGTCTTGAACACGTAGGCAAAAAGCCCTTCTCCACCGTCTTTATCCACGGTCTTGTCCGCGATGCACAGGGCAGAAAAATGTCCAAATCGCTCGGCAACGGTATCGATCCGCTTGAAATCATCGATCAGTACGGTGCAGACGCGCTCCGCTTTGCCCTTGCCACCGGTATCTCCCCCGGTAACGATATGCGTTTCTCGGATGAAAAGATTGAAGCGGCAAGAAACTTCAACAACAAGATCTGGAACGCCGCCCGTTTCGTTCTCATGAACTTAACCGTGGAAGACGCAACACTTCCCGATGCCGCTGACCTTGCTCTTGAAGATAAGTGGCTGCTCTCCAAGTTCAACACGCTCTGCTAGGAAGTCACCGTCAACCTCGATAACTACGAGCTTGGCGTTGCCCTCTCGAAGCTTTACGACTTCCTTTGGGATATCTTCTGCGACTGGTATATCGAAATTGCCAAGCCCCGTCTCAACGACAAAGGCTCCAAGGCAAACGAAACCTGCCAAAAGGTTCTTGCCTTCACCCTTTCGGGCACACTCAAGCTGCTCCATCCCTTCATGCCCTTCATCACCGAAGAGATCTGGCAGAGCCTGCCCCACGATGGCGAAAGCATCATGATTGCCGACTATCCCGCTTATACCGATTCCCTTGCGTTTGCCGAGGAAGAAAAGAAGATGGAAGCTGTTATCGCTACCATCCGCGCCATCCGTGTGCGCCGCAACGAAATGAACGTGCCGCCCTCACGCCGCGCCATGCTGTATATCGTTTCGGATGCAGATGACATCTTCAACACTTCGGTGACCGCGCACTTTGAAAAGCTTGCTTACGCTTCGGGCGTATCTTACGGAAAGGGCTACGAAGGCGACGATGCCGTACAGATCGTAACCGAAAAAGCACCTGTGTATATCCCGCTTGCCGATATGATCGACTTTGAAAAAGAGCTTGCACGCCTGAAGAACGAAAAGACCAAGACCGAGGGCGAGATCACCCGTCTTGAAAAGAAGCTTTCGAACGAAGGCTTTGTGGCAAAAGCGCCTGCCGCCGTTGTCGAAGGCGAAAAAGCCAAGCTTGCCGCTTATCGCGAAACGCTTGTGAAGATCAACGAAGCAATCGAAAAAATCAAGTAAGGCAGAGAATCCGACAACATTTCCCATATCAAAAATGGTATCCTTGAAAAAAGGATACCATTTTTTTATGCCAATACCAAAAAGAAAGGATATGCACCGTGGCAAAACCCACCATACTTTGTGAAAAAACAGCGGACAAGCTGATCATCCGCATTCCGGGCGAAATCGACCATCACTCGGCAAAACCTCTGCGCGAAGAAATCGACCGCGCTATTTTCTATCACCGCCCACAAGAACTCGTCCTATCGCTTTCCGAGGTCAGCTTCATGGATTCCTCGGGGCTCGGCCTCATCCTCGGCAGACTCGCCAGAATCGAGGAGCTCGGCGGCAAGCTTGTGATTGCCGACCCCAATCTTCAAGTGATGAAAATTTTGCGCCTTGCGGGACTTGAAAGAAAGATCCGCATCGAAAGAAGTGAAAGGAAGAAAACAGATGAAACCTAAAGAAATCAACCGCATGAAGCTTGAATTTGATGCCATTTCTCAAAACGAGGCGTTTGCTCGCCAAACCTTGTCTATCTTTGCGGCAAGTATTGACCCAACGGTAGAGGAAATCTCCGACCTTCGCGTTGTGGTGTCAGAGGCTGTCACCAACGCCGTGGTGCACGCCTACAAAAACCAAGGCGGCAAAATCACCATGACAGCAAGCTTGTACGATAACCGCACCATGAAGGTGCGAATCAAGGATACAGGCTGCGGTATTGCTTCAATCGAAGAATCGATGCAACCGCTTTTCACCACTGACCCGTCGGGTGAGAGGGGCGGCATGGGCTTTCCCATCATGCAGGCGATGTCTCACGCATTCAAAGTCAAATCCACCCTCGGCAAAGGAACGACTCTTTACATAACCTTCAAATTCTCCGAATAAGCCAAAGAAAGCGAGCAAAAAACAATGGCAAAGCCCGACAATCTTGCGCTCTTACAAAAACTCTCCGAGGGAGATGAAAGCGTTCTTGAGGAACTGATGCTTTCCAATATGGGTCTTGTGCGAAGCTGTGCTTCACGCTTTGTCGGCAGAGGTGTGGAATACGAGGATCTTGTGCAGATCGGCTCGATCGGACTTTTGCGCGCAGCACGCGCCTTTCGGCTCGATCTCGGCTGTATGTTCTCCACCTACGCCGTCCCCTTGATCATCGGCGAGATCAAACGCTTCCTGCGTGACGACGGCATGGTAAAGGTCTCCCGCCGCTTAAAAAGCACAGGACTTCAGGTGATGAAAACAGCAGAAGCCTTCAGCAAAGAATACGGCAGAGAGCCAACACTGTTTGAAATCGCCGAAAGGGTCGGACTTACACCCGAAGAGGTTGCCGAAGCACTTGCCGCCACAGGCCCTGTTTCTTCGCTGAATGAAAGCGCAGGAGAGGACGACGCACCGCTTGAATACTTCCTTGCCGACAAAGAAAACCCGCTGGAGAGCATCACCGATCGTATCGCCCTTGCCGAAGCCATCAAAAGCCTGCCGCCAAGACGCAGTCAAATCGTGTATCTGCGCTTTTTCAAAGAGCTTTCGCAAAGTGAGACAGGCAAAGCGCTCGGCATCAGCCAGGTCAAAGTCTCGCGCGAAGAAAAAATTATCCTGCAAGAGCTGAGAAAAGTGTTATAATTTAATTAGAAAAATTGTAGGGGCGACCCTGTGTGGTCGCCCGTCATAATCAAATACAGATAAACAAAACTTGATTACGGCGGGCGACCACGCAGGGTCGCCCCTACAAAGAACGTTTTACATCATTCCGACTTTTTCTTCACCTGCGTGAGGTAAAACGCTGTACCCGCCACGGCTAAAATACCAAGGCTGATCCACTGCGAGGTGGAAAAAAACAAGAATCCGCCGCGCGCTTCATCCCCGCGGAAAAATTCAAGAATGAATCGAAGTATAGGATACACGACAAGATAGGTCCAAAGCGGTAACGTAGGTTTCTTTGGCACACGGTAGTATAGAACGATCAAAAGCAAAAAGATCAAAAGAAGGCCCGCCGCTTCAAACAATTGGATCGGCAAGCGCGAGACTACAGGACTGCCCTCGTACCCGGGATATACAGGAAAATCCACGGCAAAAATGCCGTCATATTTCATGCCGTAGCAACAGCCGCCACAGAAGCAGCCGATTCTGCCAAACGCGTGTCCGAGCGGCAACACAACCGCATAGATTGCCAAATAATCAAAGAGGTTGCGGTGAAACTGTTTGATATAAAGCCCAAGCCCCAAACATCCGCCGATGAATCCACCGTAAAAAACAAAACCGTTGTTTAAGATATACCAAATGCTGTCGGTCACACCGTAGCCCCGCTGATCGATCACACGCATGACACCGTCCCATGAAACGGCAAGATACAAAAGCTTTGCGCCGATCATGGCAAAGATCATGGTGTAAACAGCAGACAACATCACATCAAAACTCTTTATGGCGTTTCTTTTTTTGGCAAGTCGGCACGCAACAAATGCAGCCACCGCCACACCGAGCCACATACACACCGCATACATCGGAATCTCTTGCCCCAAAAGTGTAAATGAATAAAACATACAATCTCCCTATGGCATAAAAACGCCCAAAACAAAACAAATCGGATGCAAAACACACCCGATTCTACTTATGAGCTGATACTGCTAACGATCGATTACTTTTCTGTTCGACGGGACTTTATGAACTTAACCAAAAGCCCAATTGAAACGAGAATAACCAAAATCAAAAGCGCCCACTTCAGTTTACGCATCATACCTTTCCCTCCGATGACAAAATAATAACACAGACTTACACGTATATTCTATCATTCATCCCTGTGTCTTGTCAAGGCTTTTTCAACAATTTGTAAAAAGAATTTTGTTTTAGTCTGTCGAACAACGAAAACACATCCTGTTTTTCCAAATACCACAAAAATACCCCGTAATTTGATCAAATCTTTTCCTTTTTGCGCCAAAAAAAAGAAAAAAAAGACTTGACAAACCATGAATCGTTCTGTATAATATCAGTTGTGACATTTTGCAAGAAAATAAGTTACCGAGGTGAAAAGGTTGTTTATCGACGTCAAACCGATCCTGTCAGGGCTTACCGACACCATCGAATTTGATTATAAACTGCCCCCGCCCGAGTCTTTCAACGGACTTGAATTTTCCGAAGAAATCGCGGTGCGCGGCAAGATAAAAAACATGGCAGGTTATATGACCCTTGAAGCTTTTGCGTCGGTGCCTTACAAAACAGCGTGTGCCAGATGCACCAAAGAACTTTCACGTGTCTTTGAGCATGAATTTTCCCGCACGCTTGCCACAAAACTGCAGAACGACGAAAACGATGAATATCTGATGATCACCGAAAGCCGTGTGGATCTCGACACACCGCTTTTGGAAGAAATCATAATGAACTTTGATTTCGTCTATTTCTGCAAAGAAGATTGCAAAGGACTCTGCCCTAAGTGCGGTCATGACTTGAATGAAGGCGATTGTGGATGTGCCGGCAAAAAAGAAATTGACCCAAGGCTTGCAATTCTTGCAAAACTTCTTGACAAGTAAAAAAAAATAAGTATAATATAACGGTAAGGTATTATCGTGATATCCGTAGGAGGTGTGTGAAATGGCAGTACCGAAGAAGAAAGTATCCAGCGCAAGAAGAGATAAGAGACGTTCCAACAATTCCAAGCTTGAAGCGCCCACTCTCGAAGTGTGCAAGTGCGGAGCTACTAAGCTGCACGGCAGAGTATGCCCTCAGTGCGGCACCTATAAGGGCGAAGTTGTTGTTGCCCCCGAAGCTTCCAAGTAATCAAAGCATAAAGCATTTGAAAGAATGGAGTTGTTACGCCCAGCGTAGCAACTCCTTATTTCGTTTTTGCAGCCAAAGCAGTTGACAAAAAATGAAATATGTTTTATAATATAATGATACGATTTGCAAAAATGCAGAAAGGAGCGCACCATGGTCACAGTCAAGTCGGTTGATCCCCGCTCTCTTGCCGAAAAAGCAGGACTCCAGGCAGGCGACATTCTCATCTCTGTTAACGAAAACGAGATTCGCGACGTTCTCGACTACCGCTATTATATCACCGAGCGCTACCTTTCACTTCTTGTTCACCGAGGTCCTGCGCTACTCACCTTTCAGATCAAAAAAGGCGAGTACGATGATTTGGGTCTTAACTTCGAGACCTATCTCATGGATAAAAAGCACACCTGCCGCAACAAGTGCATTTTTTGCTTCATTGATCAAAACCCCCACGGTATGCGCGACACCATCTATTTTAAGGACGACGATTCCCGTCTTTCCTTTTTGCTCGGCAACTATATCACACTCACCAATCTCTCAGATGCCGACATTGACCGCATCATCAAAATGCGGCTCACCTTCTCGGATTTTTTCAAAAACTTGGCAGGGATTTCGTCGCATACGTCCCAATTATCGTCCCATTCATCCCAGCTTCCGTAAATGTATGCCTTGACGTCCGTGTGATAAAAAGCTTTTGCGCCGATGTGCCGCACACCGGGCGGAATGTGGATCTCCTCCAAATATCTGTGCCCAAGGAAAGCTTCCTCGCAAATCACCTGAAGATTGTTTGGCAACAGAACGCGGGTAATGGGGGTTGCGCCTGAAATAAATGCTTGGCGCCCAATTTCAAAAACATGAAGGGGGACGGTAATGCAACCGTTGTCCGACGGTTCCGTGTAACATCGCACAAGAACGCCGTCTTGAATATTAAATTTTGCCACTTGCGTTGCTCCTTTCGATTGCTTGAAATCTAGGGTAACAGGACTTATCCGAACCCGCCTCTGTGCGCGTCTTTTCGGCTTGTTTCGGATTGTCGTCCTCGTCGGATTTTTATACGCCTTCGTCCTCCGCACCAAAACCGCACGAAAATACGCGGCAAAGAGGTCGAAGAATTTTGTGTGAGCAAATTTTTGTTGCGGCAAGGAAAGAGGCGAAGAGAATATACAAATATTCTCAAGTCGCTTGACGCAGCCGTGGCGGAAATTTGCCGCCCAAAATCGGGTTCAGATAGGTTCTGTTACCCTACCCATAGTTTAGCACATCAGGAAGCAAAAATCAATAGAAAATCCCGCAGACGCGGGATTTTTTCAAAAGCATTCGTGACAAAATTCGGGAACGGGGGAGAAGTCTTTTCTGCGGTAGGAAAGCAGACGGTCGATAAGGTCGGTTTGGCGATAGGCGTAGTCGATGGCGTCGTTGTGTCCCAGCCCGTCGAGCAAAAGAAGCTCGGCTTTGCCGCCTGCGGCATTGACGGCGTCCACCATCAATTGGGAGCAGACAGGTGGAACGAGGGTGTCGCACGCGCCGTGCGCCGCAAGGACGGGGGTGGTCTTTAAATTCGAGGCGCGCCAAGACATGTTGCCGCCCGAGAAGGGGGCGATGGCGGCAAAGAGGGTGGGGTGGGCGAGTGCCGTGGCGAAGGTGCCGTAGCCGCCCATCGAGGAGCCCGAGAGCAGGATGCGGTCGGGGAGAATGCCGTATGCGGCGGCGACCTCCTTGATGAGTGCCCCGAGCGCAAAGACGATGTTATCCCAAACGGCGTTCGTCGGGCATTGGGGACATAAAACGACGGCGGGGATCTTTCGTCCCTCGCTTATGAGCTTTGGAATGCCGTGGCGGAGAATGTGGTCAAGCTTATCGGGGGTGTCTCCTCGCTCACCCGCGCCGTGCAGGTAAACGAGCAAGGGAAGCTCCCCCTTTTCCCCCACGGGGGTGTAGACGCGGTAGCTCATCGCAAGCGCGTCCGTTTTGAAAATGGCATCTTGTGCGATCATGGATCTATCCCCTTAAAATGTAAACTTATATTCGCAAATAGCGATCAAAAACGATCTCGGCGGCAGAAGCGAGCCCCGTGTTTTCGTCCGAACGGACAGAAAGCACC
>JAFXJX010000103.1 GCA_017532025.1 Clostridia bacterium
AGTTGGAAGAATACATACATTACTACAACAACGAAAGAATTTCCTTAAAACTAAAAGGAATGAGCCCAGTTCAATACCGAGCTCATTCGCAAACATTTTAATATTTATTTTTGTCTAAACTTTGGGGTTCACTTCAATTGGTGAATCTCCTTTTTTGTGATCAGAAGCTGGCGCCGGTTTCGTCGAACCAACAGAAGGACGTTTCTTCGCCGTCGATTGACCATTTGGCGGGGGTAGCGTTGTAGCCCCAATCAAGCGGGATGGCAACATTCTTTTGCTCGGAGGCAATCTTGTACATTTCCTTCATGTAGGCAAATTCTTCTTCGTTAAAGGTGCCGTCGGGTGCAGAAATGAAGAGAGGTGTGCCACTCTTGGCAAGAAGGGTTACCCATTCCTTGTTGAGCGAGAAGGGAATTTTGCCTTTGATGAAGCCGGCACAGTCGGCATCTGCCATGTAGAACTTGCCGTTCTGCGGCAGACGGAAGGCGAGGGTGTTGACACCCATTCTGCGGGTTCTGTTCCATTCGGTGCCGCTGGTATCGTCGCCTGTGCGGTTGATGTGGCAAAGGCCCGCGGTCAGGTGAGAGACGCAGTTGCAGCCGAGAATATAGGCTTTGCCCTCGGTGGCTTCGAGAATTGCCTTGCAGAAATCCACGTAGATCTCGGCAGAGGTTCTGGTGCGGTCATAGAACTTCCACTCGCCGCGTGTTAAATACTTGTTTGTATCCTTGCCCCACAGACCGAAAATGTCTTTCGAGGAAAAGTCGTGCTTGATCAGTTCGTAGCCCCAATCGAACACGATGCGGCGCACCGTTTCCTTGATGTGGGCAATGACTTCGGGGCGAGAGGGGTCGAGGTATTTGCGGTTTTCAAAGCGCCACTCTGCGGGAATGGCATCGGTATCGTCGCGCAAGAAACGCACCCAGATGCCGGGGCGCACGCCCATCTTCTTGAATTCGTCGGCAATCTTTTTCATGTCGCCGTGTTTTTCGTTGGCGACCCAAGGACCGGCACAGGAATTGGGTTGCCATCCGTCGTCAATGACCATAAAAGGCGGATTGTCAAGGCCTGCGGCAAGCTTTGCTTGCAGGGAAGCGTCCGATACGATTTCGTCATAGGAGCTATCACCGTAGGCATAGTACCAGTTGTTGCCGCCGTAAACCGGCTCGGTAGGGAGTATGGGATCGGGGCACATTTTGCCGCAGAAATCACAAGCGGCTTCAAAGCTGTTATCAGTATCAGACGGGTAGCATTCGCTCATAAACGAGCCGATGAGAAGCTCGCGGTTGCCAAGCTCCACACCAATCGAGCCCGAGCGCACGTCGCAGAATGCAGTCACGCCTTCGCAGTCAACCACCCAGCTGATGAGCGATGCCGGTCTTACGGCAACGCCGACGCAGTCGGTGCCGCCGGCATGCTTCATCACGAAATACCAAGGATGAGCCTTTTCGGTGGTGAGACCGATGAAGCCGAGGTCGGCATAGCTTCTTTCCCAAGCGTCGCCTAAGATGCGGACGTCGCCTGTGATTTTGGCAGCCCAGCGGAGCTTTACGATTTTTGGGTGGGATGTGGGTGCTGTCAGATAAACATTGACTTTGTCTTCAAGGACTTCGTAGCGAAGGGCGGTGTCGTTCACCTCGTCCTTTTCTACCAGCACCTCGGCATAGTCGGGAATTCTTTTAATATCGATCATAAAAACCTCCAAAGACATGGTTTTGATTGCCTGTATTGTATCATTTTAACCGCAATATGTCAAGTGAAATCGCTCTTTTTGCGAAAAAACACGACCTGCCGAAAAGGCAGGTCGTGGGGTGTGAGTTTTACAGCAATTTCGCTATGAGTTATTTCGACAATTCTTTCTCTGCAATTGTTGCTTGGAAGCTTTTGATTTGATTGGATGCAGTTTCCTTTCTCAAAAGATTCTGTATAAATTCAGACGGCGCTTCAATCGAACTATCCGGCATGGAAATCGTAAAAACAATATCGTCACACATCCATTTTATTGACAGTAACTTCCCGCCAAGATACTGATATTGAGCCGAATCAAGCAAAACAGTTCCGGATGCCTTGCTACTAAGACTTCTCAAATCATTTGAAACGAGTGAATCTGAAATAAGGTTGTTCTCCAAAAGGGGAAATTCCTCATTTACATCAATGTGAAGAATATAGTTACCGTCTGATAAACTGTAGTAGTATCCGCTGTACTTGTCGCCTTTTCGTAGCCAGTTTTCTTTTCCGACAAATTCGGGGTGAATACACGAAAACAAATAAAACTCGCCAATATGGGCAATGTCATCGTAATGAATGAAGTTTGACGGCAAATCTGCTTGTTCCATATAGGCACGGTATTCTGCCAGATCAACAAAATCAAGTGTCCAAAGCTCTCCGGATGACGGTGAATGAATGGTGTTGTTTTCTTGGGTTGTGTCTGTTGTCGGTGGATGAATGGTGTTGTTTTCTTGGGTTGTGTCTGTTGTCGATGAAGTTTGGGCGCAAGAAACAAGCACAATACACACGCATAGAAAGCATAATGACAATATAAAAGCTTTTTTCATAAAACATTCTCCTTTTGGGAAATCATGAAATTTTTCCTTCATCCATATAGACGGATTTTTTTCGCGAAACGTTACAGATTTTTTGAAAAAAATTTGTTTTTGTTTGATTACACAAAATACGGTGATTGTTTTTATGCGGTTTGTCATACAAAACCGCCCCAAAGAGAGAACTCATGGGGCGGTTGATATATTTACAGAAGCTTTGCCATGAGTTCTTCGCTTGTTTTTGGCGAAAGGTAGGCGGGGGGAATATCAAAGACGGTGAAGCAACCGACTTTGCCTTCGCGGTGCATTCTTGCCGTAGCGCGCGCATAGGCAACAATGACTGAGGCGGTAAACTCGGGGTTAGAGTCAAGCTTTAGGCTATATTCGATGACGTGGGTGTTTTCAAGGTCTTTGCCGGTTTTGCCGCTGCGGATCACAAAGCCACCGTGCGGGATACCGCTGTGGTCGCGGCGAAGCTCGTCAAGGGTGATGAAATGCACCACCGTGTCATAGTCGGCAAAATAGTTGGGCATTTCTTTGATCTCTTTTTCGATTCTTGCGGTATCGGCGCCATCTTCGGCAACCACGAAGCATTCTCGCAGATGTTTTTCTCTTGTGGTGAGCGCGGGCGCTTTGCCGCTTCTGACCGCTTCAAGGGCATCTTCAATCGGAATGGTGTACTGCTTGGCATCCACAACGCCTTGAATGCGGCGGATGGCATCCGAATGCCCTTGGCTGACGCCTTTGCCCCAGAAGGTGTAATCTGCGCCGTCGGGGAGAATCGCGCTTGAGAGCATTCTGTTCAGCGAGAACATACCGGGGTCCCAGCCGACCGAGATCATGGCGGTGTTTTTGCCTTTTTGGGCGGCTTCGTTGACCGCGGCAAAATGCTGTGGGATCTTGGCGTGGGTATCAAACGAATCGATGACTGAAAAATGCTCGGCAAGCATGGGAGTCTGCACGGGCAGGTCGGTGGCAGAGCCGCCGCAGAGGATCATCACGTCAATTTTGTCTTTGTAGGCAAGCACGTCGTCTGCCGAAGCAACGGTAACGCCTTCGGTGGCGATGGTGAGCGATTTGGGGTCACGGCGGGTAAAGACGGCAACAAGCGTCATGTCGGGGTTTTGTCTGATGGCATTTTCAATGCCTTTGCCGAGATTGCCGTAGCCGAAAATTCCGATGCGGATATTCATGGGTAGTATTACCTCTCTTACGTTTAGAGTTTACCGTTGCATTATAGCACAACTGTGGCGCCTATGCAAGTTGTTTTGCTTAATTCTTGGTATGAGTGATCAATTTGAGAGCTCCACTGTTCCGTCAGAGCAAACGATTTGTGTGGCGGGAATATGAAAATTCCAACCGGATTCTTTGGAAACGGCATTCCACTCATCAACCGTTCCCGTAAAGGCGATGCTTGCAAGGCTTATGCAATCGCCAAACGCTTTGGTGGCAATGCTTGTTACGCTGTTGGGTATGGTGATGCTTGCCAAGTGCTTGCAATCGGCAAACGCATTTTTTTCGATCCTCGTCACACAGTTTCCGACGGTTACGTTTGTCAGGCTTGCGCAGTTTAAGAACGCCTGAAAATCAATGATCGTCACGCTGTCGGGTATGGTTACGCTCGCAAGGCTTATGCAATCGCCGAACATAGAACTGCCAATGCTCGTTACGCCGCTTCCGATCTTTACGCTTGTAAGCGCTTCGCAACCGTAGAACGCCGCGCGACCAATGCTCGTTACGCTGTTGGGTATGGTAATGTCCGTAAGGCTTGTGCAATGATAGAATGCTTCATCGCCAATGCTTGTCACATAGTCGGATATGATAATACTCGTAAGGGTGTTGCAATCTTCAAATGCCTCATTGCCAATATGCGTCACGTCTCCCAAAATAAGTTTTACACCGGTCTGAAGCGCACTTGTGTTGGCTAACAGGTAACAAGGAGAGTTCTTTTTGGTTTGAGCGGAGCTCCACGTATAGTCGGTGTCCACTTCCATACCGTAGGTGTTCACCAAAGCATCCCAGGTTGCAAGCAATTTGTTTTTGGCATCATACAAGCCGGGAACGAGATCGAGATATCCGCACGTGTCGCAGACGTTATCCTGATTCTTATCTTGGTGTGCGCTGTCTTCGTAATGGTCTGTATAACTGTCACCGCATTCACAGATATAGGTAGTATAACCTTTTTGGGCACCGTTTGGACCTGTTGCAATCGACAGATAAGAATGCTCTGTTTTGGGGATGGAGCGGCTTTCTTCTTCACCGCAAGTGCAATTTCTGGTTTCTTCTCCCTCTTCGGTGCAGGAGGCTTTCTTGACGGTTTCCCAAGGAGTCCACGCGTGAATGTGTGGCTCGGTGGTCTCGGCTGTTATGGACATAGAAGAGCAGGATGCCAAAAGCAGTGCAAGCGTTAAAAGCGTCAGAAGCGTTAGGAGCATGACCGAGATCCGCTTAACACGTGCGTTTTCCATGTTTTTTGCCATTTTCACAAAAACACCTCCTACTTTTGAAAAATACAAGAATTTTATTCGGAAAACATTACATATTATGGAAAAAACCAAAAATATTATACCTTTTTCACGGTGTTTTGTCAATACGTCTGAGCTATATTTTTCGGTTGTTGCTTCGAAAAGCGTCTCGATTTTAACAGTACAGCAGAGATTCTTTGCTGATCAGGGAATTGTAAAACGGCACCCTTTTCGGGTGCTGTTTTTGCTTGTTGAGATAAATCTTCTTTTTTCTCTTGACCTTTTGACTTTTTTGTATTATACTGTACAAAGTGTGCATGTTTGAAAGATAAATCTTTCAAACGCGTTTTGTGGCTTTCGCTACCGAAGCGGCGGCGATTTTGCTTTGCAAAACCAGCCCCAATTCCGCATGAATGCTATGGTCATAAAAATGAAGAATGAAAACGGAGAGATACTATGATCAAAACGATTGACGTGGGCTTGCAATACGGTGGCAGATCGCTCTTTAACCATGCCGACCTTGTGTTTTCGGCCGGAAACTGCTATGGCATCATCGGCGCAAACGGCGCGGGTAAATCCACTTTCTTGAAGATCCTTTCGGGCGAGATTGAGCCTGACAAGGGGGAAGTGATCCGCGATGCCAAGGAGCGTATTTCGGTTCTCAAGCAGGATCACTATTTATATGACGATTACACCGTGCTCAGCACGGTGCTTCACGGCAACGAAGAGCTTTGTCGCATCATGGAGAAAAAAGAGGAGCTTTACGCCAAAGAGGATATGTCCGAGGCAGAGGGTATGCTTCTTTGCGAGCTCGAAGAGCGCTTTGCCGAAATGGACGGCTGGAGTGCTGAGAGTGATGCGGAAATTCTCTTGAACGATCTTGGTATTACCAACGAATACCATTATGAGCTGATGTCGAACCTTTCGGGTGACATGAAGGTGAAGGTGCTGCTCGCTCAAGCGCTGTTCGGAAACCCTGATATTCTTTTGATGGACGAGCCGACCAACCACTTGGATCTTGAAACGATTGCGTGGCTTGAGGACTTTTTGATGGGTCTTGACAACAGTACCGTTATCATCGTGACGCATGACCGTCACTTCTTGAACAAGGTTTGCACGCATATTGTTGACGTGGACTTTGGCAAGATCACCACTGTGGTGGGTAACTACGATTTCTGGTACGAATACACGCAGATCCGTCAGCGTCAGATCCGCGAGCAGAACAAGAAGGCTGAGATCAAGATCCGCGAGCTGACCGAGTTCATCGCGCGTTTCTCGGCGAATGCTTCGAAATCCAAGCAGGCAAC
The DNA here is from genome assembly GCA_017532025.1 of Clostridia bacterium. Lineage (GTDB taxonomy): Bacteria > Bacillota > Clostridia > Oscillospirales > CAG-272 > RGIG1993. The sequence goes on from JAFXJX010000103.1 coordinate 6,313, forward strand.
CAGCCGCAAAAAGCTACTTGACAATATCACGCTTGAAGACGAGGGCGTTTCTTCTCGCCGTTTCCCGTTTGTGGACTTCAAGCCGAACCGCGAGATCGGCAAGGATGTTTTGGTGGTGGACGGCATTTCAAAAACGATCGACGGTAAGAAAATTCTTGACAATATTTCCTTTACGGTGCATCCGCACGACAAAATTGCCTTCATCGGCGACGACCCTGTGGCAAGAACCACACTCTTTCGCATTCTGGCAGGTGAAATTGAGCCTGACGAGGGTACTTTCAAGTGGGGTGTAACAACTTCCTTCTCCTACTTTCCCATCGATAATGCGGCGTTTTTTGACGGCTGTGAGGATTCGCTGGTTGATTGGGTGCGCGGCTATTCTGATCTTGTGTATGAATCGGACGTGCGTTCTTGGCTTGGACGCCTTTTGTTCTCGGGCGATGAGGTACACAAAAAAGCGTGTGTGCTTTCGGGTGGCGAAAAGGTGCGTATGATGCTTTGCAAGATGATGCTTTCGGGCGCAAACGTCTTGATTCTTGACGAGCCGACCAACCACCTTGACCTTGAATCGATCTCGGCGCTCAACGACGGTCTGATCCGTTTTGGCGAGGTGCTTCTCTTTGCGTCGCACGACCATCAGTTTGTGCAAACGGTTTCCAACCGTATCATCGATATGTCGAACGGTGAATTTCACGATATGCAGATCACTTACGATGAGTATATCGAACGCCGCTTGAAAAAAGAGCAGTAAATGAAACAAAAAAGGAATCTCGGATTGCGAGATTCCTTTCAGCGTGAAGACAAAAGGAATCTTGCCAAAAAGTGAGATTCCTTTTTGTGTTGTTAAGATAGACAAATCAAAGTTTATACTCAACATGATGTCCTCCTCATCCACCACTGCCGTGGTCCCCCTTCTCCGGGGAATGAAGGTTGGAGTCACAGACTCACGGATGAGGAGGGCATTGATAAACCAATAATACTTGATTGGCTAATTATATCTGTATTCCAAAAAAACAAAGCCACCTTTCATAAAAAGTGACTTTGTCTTCAGTCTGAAAGGAATCTCACATTGCGAGATTCCTTTTTGTTTTGTATAAGAGAAACCCAATACAGACACTTTTTTTGATTCTTTGAGGTTTACAAAATGAAAATTATGTGCTATACTATACATGCCAAACAAAACTTAATATCCGAAGTATAAAAAGAAAACTCGCTATTTTTATAGGGGGTTTTGTCCCCTTTTCTCATTTATGGGGGATTCTATACCCTTTTTCAGTTCCACCAATTCCCAATTTGGTAAAAACGCAGATTTCGCTTTGGTGGATACAAGGGCTTTCTTTGTACTTCTTAAGTTTTGTTTGGCGACAATTGAAGTCTTGCGTTTTTCGGTGCGCTGACTTTGGTTGGCGCACTTTTTATTTTTACCGAAAAATAAATTTAAGGAGAAAAAACATGAAAAAGCTCTTGTTCGTTTGCCTTGCCTTGCTTACCTTGATGCTGGCTTTCACAGCCTGCGGTGGAGAAACACCCACCACAACCGAAACACCCACCACAACCCAAGTACTCGTTGAAACCAAAAACCCCGGCTTGTATGATGCCAACGATAATTTGCTCGCTTCGTGGGATGAACTCGTAAACACATACGATATGAAAGTGGATGCGGATTATACATTCAATACGTATGATACGAATAAATCGTCGCCTTACTACGTGTTGACTAACACAAGCGCGCTTCAAAATGGTGTGAAGCTTGTGCTCGGCAACGTGGATAAAATAGGTGAGTATGCGTTCTATTTGTGCGAAAGCCTTGTAAGCGTCACAATTCCCGACGGCGTGACTTCAATTGAGAATGATGCGTTCAGTTTGTGCGATAGACTTGAAAGCATTACAATACCCGACAGTGTGACTTGGATTGGGAATGACGCATTTGAATATTGCGGAAGGCTTGAAAGCATTACAATACCCGACAGCGTGACTTCGATTGGGAGTTCTGCGTTCCATGAGTGTACCAGTCTTAAAAGCATTACCATCTCTGACAGCGTGACTACAATTGGAGAGTATGCGTTCAGTTTGTGCGCCAGCCTTGAAAGCGTTACAATACCCGATAGCGTGACTTCGATTGGTAATAAAGCCTTCTCTAAATGCAGTAGGCTAACAAGTATTTTGGTGGATGATAACAATCTAAACTACAATAGCGACGGCGTTGCGCTGTATAACAAAGACAAAACCATACTTATTCAAGTTCCGGGCGGCGTTACCGCGTTTGTGATTCCTGATAGCGTGACTACGATTGGGAATGATGCATTCGAATATTGCGGAAGGCTTGAAAGCATTACAATACCCGACAGCGTGACTTTGATAGGGAAAGGTGTGTTCTCGGGTTGCGGTAAGTTGAAAAGTATTTTGGTGGATGATAACAATCTAAACTACAATAGTGACGGCGTTGCGCTGTATAACAAAGACAAAACCATACTTATTCAAGTTCCGGGCTGCATTACTTTGTGTGTGATACCCCACAGTGTGACATCAATTGGGGATTATGCATTCGATTGTTGTGACATGTTGACAAGTGTGACGATTGGCAATGGTGTGACTTCCATTGGGGAAGGTGCGTTCTCGGGTTGCGATAAGCTGACAAGTGTGGCAATCGGTAATGGTGTGACATCAATTGGGGATTATGCGTTCACGTATTGTGGTAGTCTTGCAAGCATTACAATACCCGACAGTGTGACTTCGATTGGAAATTCTGTGTTCAATTGGTGCGAAAGACTGACGAGCATCAACTTTAACGGCACCACGGCAGAGTGGGATGCGATAGAGAAGGGTTCGAGATGGAATGGCAATGTTCCCGCTAAACAGGTCGTTTGCTCTGACGGAACAGTAACAATTGAATAACAAGCAAATCCGCCGTATCCTACGTTGGATGCGGCGGATTTTTGTTTGTGAACGCCCGAGATCCTGCTCGGCTTACACCTCGCACTGCTACGCAGTTCGGCTTTGCTTCGCGTCGCTCAGGATGACACGGGCGGCTAACAAAAAAGGAATCTCACATTGCGAGATTCCTTTTCATTTTATCTTGTAAAAATGATCTTATACGCCGAGCCGAAGGCGGGGTCGATGACGGTGGCGCGGTAGAGGAAGTCGATGCCGCTTCGGTTTAAGGTGCGCAGAGCGCTTTGATACGCGGTGGAAAGCGAGACAAACCAAGAGGAGTAAGCAAGGTCGATGCTACAGCCGTCAAGGTCATCTTTCAGGGTGAGCAGATGAGCAAGGAGAATGGCAAGCTCATCGCTGCTTTCGATCGCGTAGTCAAACGTATAGCCGTTGTAGGTGAAGCGTTTGTTGCCAAAATAGTCGTACCCCTCACTTGCCTTGATGGCGGGATAGCTCGCGCTTGTATAGCCGAGGGCGGCTTTCTCTCTGTCTGACATCAAGAAGTGGCTGTGGTCGGTAATTGAACGGTTGGCGTCGCGGATGTGCAAGTTACCGTGTGTGGGGTCTGCTACATACCAGATGTTGTTGAGCTTCACGCGATTCCACGCATGGGCATCACCTACGACCTCCACGCAAGGGATGCCTTCGATGTTGCAGAGCAGGGAATAGGCTTTGGCAATGCCGTCGCAAACTGCCTTTTGACGATCAAATACACCTTCTAAGAAGAAGGCATCGTAGTTTGACCAAACAGTGCCCGGCGTTTCGGAAATTTGCACCGCGCGATCGTCGTACTGTACGTTTTGCACGAGATAGTTGAAGATCAGCTCCGCTTTTTCAAAATCGGTGGCATCGGCGGGCAGAATGTCGTTGAGCAGCGCTTTGGCAGCAAGGTAGATTCTTTCGGCGGGTGAGCCTTCTTCGGGAAGCGGACGATAGCCGTGCTCTACCACGTAGTGCAGCTGGTTTGTGGTGGTAACAGCCATGCTGTTTTGCAGGCGGTCGATATAAAAATCGGTATAGGCATCCCCGCGCGGGGTGATGGTTTTTGTAAGATAGGTGTAGGCGGTCTCACTTGTCGGCTCGGTTGTGAGGGTGGCTTCGCTTTCGCGATAGCTTCGTGACACTTTGATTTCTATGTAGCATTTGGCATTTTCGTGGCGATAGCTTGTCTTTTCGCCCGCACCGTAGCCGAGAGCGCCGTTGGCACGAAAATCGCCGAGCATTCCCAACTCGCCAATATCCTGTATGACGTTTTCGTAGGTGTCGTAGGTCACTTCAATCGAAACCGATTCGGTGAAGTTATAAAAATGCACGTAGTCGATGAAAGCGAGCAGTTCTTCGCGGCTGTCGATCGTTTCGTTTTGTATGTTTTCAAGATCCCACGACAAAAAGCCTGTGCCGGTGTCAAGCTCCCATTTGCCGTACAGAGTGATGTTTTGGCGCGGCATAGCGGTGAAATGGTAGGGCTTGGTGCCGTTTTCATCTTCGTACCAGGTCAGCCCGTAGCCTGCTTTTTGGTTTTCGGGTGCGATTTTGGGCGCTGTGATCGACGTGCCGTAGGGCAGATAGTAAGAGGGGTAGAGGATGCCGTTTTCTTCTGCAAAGGAAATGCTGTAAAGCGAGACGTCATAGATGGCGTACAGAACGATATCTTCGTTTGTGTCTTTGGCAATTTCGGTATAGTCCGTGCCACTGCGGTCGGCTTCGGTGTTCCACGCCAAAAAATGGTAGCTTTCGTTTTGCGGCGCGGGGAGCGTAAAGCTGTCAAACACGGTGAAGCCTTTGGTAAAGTGTCCCTCTTGTTCGGTGAAGCCGTCTGTGTCAATACGGCTGCCTTTGGCGGTATAGAGGGTCAGCGTGTAGGTTGTTATTTCCCAAACAGCGGTATAGACCGTGTCTTCATAGACAGGAGCGATAGGCTTGTCATACCCGGTTAAGGTATAGCCGTAGCGCGAAAACTCCGGCGGGGTGGGTGTTTGCCCTGCGCGGAGGGTTTGGGCGGTGGTACTTTCTCCGTCGGTAAAGGTGACATTGACTGTTTTGCACTTAAAGTAGATGACGATTGTGTCGCCCTCTTGGATATCGTCAAGGAACAGGCGAGTTTTCTCACGATCAATTTCATAATACTCGGGCGCGGCAATACTAAGATCGAGAAAGCCGCCTTCTTGCGCAGTGTATGTGCTTTCTTCGGTTTTTTCGTATTCGCCGCTTTCGGGGTCTTGTGTGTAGGTGATGATCGGAACGTTAATATAATGTTCCTTCGGCGTGGTAGGTACAGTGCTTGTTTCGGGTGTTTTGCTTTCGCTGACAACAGCCGAAGTTTGTTCGCTTTCGGTTGTGGCAGGCGTGTTTTGCCCGCACGCCGTTAACAAAACCAGAAGCAAGAAAAGCGTGATATATTGTATGCGTAACAATCGTTTCATACATCAAGTTCCTTTGTTATAATGTGGAGTGTGTATTCATTATACATGATTTTCTCTTTTTTGTAAAGAGAAAAAAGCAAAGCTTTTTTGAGCTTTGCTTTTATGTATCAAATACGGATGACGGTGAATTTTATGGCGGTGCGGACTTCTTCGCCTACTGAGATTTCGGTAAAGCCGGGAATGCAAGCAATGCTGATGGCATCCTCCTCTAAAAATACTCGTGCCACAGCAACGGCTTTGACTGCTTGATTGACAGAGCCTGCGCCGATGGCTTGCAGCTCGACCTCTTTGTTTTCGCGTAAGATGCCGGCAATGGCGCCTGCTACCATGTTGGGATTGGATTTTGCTGATACTTTGAGTAATTCCATAGCACACCTCGTTGTTTTTTTTTGATAGTGTCGTTTAGGGTTTTGTCCGATTTTCAAACAAAAAGGGAACAAATACGCCTTTTTTCCTATTATAGACGCATTTGTTCCTATTTGCAAGAGGTTTTACGAAAAATTGACTCTTTTTACCAATTCGACTGCATTCTTTTGTTTATTGTAAACAAAAATAACGCTGTTCATGGTAATATTTCCTGTGGCAAGCTCAAAGCGCTGTGGCATGCCTGTGCGAAGCTTTTGCATTACCGGCTCATATTTGACACCGAGCGAGGAATCAAGCACACCGCACATACCGAGGTCGGTGATGAAGGCAGAGCCTCCGGGCAGAATGCGGTCGTCGGCGGTTTGCACATGGGTGTGCGTGCCGCAGATGATGTCAATTCTGCCGTCAAAGTAGTGGGCGAGCACTGCTTTTTCACTTGTGGCTTCGGCGTGGATGTCGAGAATGGCAAGATCGTATTTGCCGGTGTTTTTATTGAGAATCGAATCTACCGTGTCAAACGGGGAGGCAAGCGGCTCCATATACACAAGTCCCTGCACGTTGATCACAAGCACACGTTTGCCGTCTGCTTCCACGATCACACTGCCGTGACCGGGGTTGCTGCCGGGGTAGTTCGCAGGGCGCAGGATATAGGGGCAATCATCAAGGAAGTGATAAATACCGCTTTTTTGCCAGATGTGGTTGCCGCTTGTGATGACGTCCACGCCTGACGAAAGAAGTCTTTCTGCTGTGGCTTGCGTGATGCCGTTGCCGAGATCGGCGTTTTCGCCGTTGGCAACCGTTAGGGTGATGCCGTATTCCTTGCGAATCTTCCAAAGGTTTTGGCAAACAAAGTCGGCAGCGGCAGGTCCGACAATGTCACCGATACACAAAATATTCATGGGATAAGCCTTTCTATGCCATTGTTGGCTTTTGAAAAAGGGGAGCGTGAAGCTCCCCTTTCAATTTCCTATAACAAACTGTAAACAGATCTATCAACATCCGAATGTCGGAATGATTTGCTATTTTTGTTCTATGTTATATATGGAAACAAAATTACTTGGCGTAATCAACAACGCGGCTCTCGCGCACCACGTGAACCTTGATCTGACCGGGATATTTCAGCTCGGCTTCGATCTTCTTGACAATTTCACGGGCAATGTTGATCATATCGCGGTCGGAAACTTCTTCGGGCTTGACAAGAATGCGAATTTCGCGGCCTGCCTGAATGGCAAAGGAATTGTCGATGCCGGGGAAGCTGTTGGCGATTTCTTCAAGTTTTTGCAGACGCTTGATGTAGTTTTCAAGATTTTCGCGACGCGCACCGGGGCGGGCTGCCGAAATGGCATCTGCCGCTTTGACAATGAGTGCGATCACAGTCTTGGGTTCAACATCGCCGTGGTGTGCTTCAATGGCGTGAACCACATCGCGATGCTCTTTGTACTTTTTGGCAACATCAACACCGATGTGAACGTGGGAACCTTCGGTTTCATGCGTTAAGGCTTTGCCAATATCGTGCAGAAGACCTGCGCGCTTGGCAAGGGTGCTGTCAACACCGAGCTCCTCGGCGAGCATACCCGAAAGGAGCGATACTTCGATCGAGTGGTCAAGTACATTTTGACCGTAGCTTGTGCGGTAACGAAGTCTTCCGAGGAGTTTGACAAGGTCACCGTGGATACCGTGGATACCTGTTTCAAAGGTGGCTCTTTCGCCTGCCTGCTTGATTGAGGTTTCCACTTCTTTTTTGGATTTTTCCACCATTTCTTCGATTCTGGTGGGGTGAATGCGTCCGTCGGCAATCAGCTTTTCAAGCGAGAGTCTTGCCACCTCGCGGCGCACGGGGTCAAAGCTTGAAAGGGTGATGGCTTCGGGGGTGTCGTCAATGATAAGATCCACGCCGGTGAGGGTTTCTACCGTGCGGATGTTACGGCCTTCACGGCCGATGATGCGACCCTTCATGTCGTCGTTGGGGAGCGGTACAACCGAAACGGTGGCTTCCGAAACATGATCGGATGCAAGACGGGAAATGGCAAGCGAAATGATGTTTTTCGCTTTGTCGTCGGCGTCTTCTTTGAGCTGACGTTCAATTTCAAGAATTTTTTCGGCAGCGTCGTGCTTGGCCTCTTCTTCGATTTCCGAAATGATTTCGTTCTTGGCTTGCTCTGCTGTGTAGCCTGCGATTTTCTCAAGCTGGGTAACTCTTTCTTGCTTGAGCTGCTCGAGGTCTTGGCGGACTTTGTCGTTGTCTTTGAGCTTTTTATCAAGCTGTTGCTCTTTGGCTTCAAGACTGTCGATCTTCTTGTCAAGCGCCTCTTCGCGGGTGGCACAACGGTGTTCAAGACGGGAAATTTCTGCGCGGCGATCCTTGACTTCTTTTTCAAATTCACGGTTCTGGCGAACGATTTCTTCTTTCGCTTCCAGAAGTGCTTCTTTTTTCAAAGTCTCAGCGGCTTTTGCGCCTTCTTCTTTGATTTTGGCTGCTTCAAGCTCGGCAGAACCGATCTCGGCTTCGCCGATTTTTTTACGGTATTGAATGCCGCCGAAAAAGCCGAACACAACGCCGAATATGAGTGCAGCTACACCGGCGATGATCGGAATCAGCGTGGAGCCCACAGCCAAAGCTACGTGGGGATAGACCATATTACACCTCCTTGGTTTTTATTTTGTTGTTTGATTTGGTTCTATGGTGTCTTTTGTATAATACTGCTGTTATATAAATACTACGGCATATTATCACAAATTTTATTGTAAACGAAAATTTCGATTTTGTCAAGGGCGTAAGAGGAAATAATTGTGTTTTTTCTTGCATCGACAAAAAAATATGTTTTTTTCTCGTGGGAATGGAATATATTGAATACCATCTATCCCGACCGAAAGCGTGTTGGGAGTTTTTCGGGTGAGATTATGAAAAAACAAAAAAACTCTTTTTCTCCGCGTGCGATTTCCGCGCGTATGGCGTATCTATGCAAAACATTTCCTTTTGTGAGAATCAAACGGTGCGGTACGAGCCTTTGCAACCGTCCGATCGAAGCTCTTGTGATGGGATGCGGCAGGAAAACGCTTTTGTTTGTTGGTGCGCATCATGGGAGCGAATATCTGACGGCGAATTTGCTTCTTGATTTTGCCGAAGAGCTTTGCCGCGCGGTGGATGCCGGCAAAAAGCTGTTTTCCTTTTCGGCAAGAGAGCTTTTGGAAAGACGGACACTGATTCTTTTGCCTTGTGTGAATCCTGACGGCGTGGCGCTGGCGCTGTGTGGCGCATCTTCTGACAATCCGCTTGGCAGAAAACAGATCGCTATGAACCGCGGCAGTGAAGATTTTTCAAAATGGCAAGCCAACGCGCGCGGCGTGGATATCAACCACAATTACAATTACCGCTTTTACCGGTATAAAGAGCTTGAAAAAGGTCACGGCATATTGCCCGGCAGGAGCCGCTATGCGGGGGATTATCCCGAAAGTGAGCCTGAAACCTTGGCGGTCTGCCGTTTGGTGGAGGAATACCGTGCCCGTCTTTCGGTGCTTTTGAGCTTTCATTCGCAAGGCGAGGTGATTTATTATCACGATTCACCACTGACAAGGCAGGGTGCGCGGTTTCTTTCGCGTACAAGCGGATATTCGCTTGAGGTGGCAGAGGGGCTTGCCGCTTACGGCGGTTTGACCGATTGGGCAAACACCTTATCGATTCCTGCCTATACACTTGAGATCGGACGGGGAGAGAATCCTTTGCCAAGAGACACAGCACCTCTTTTGTATATTACTTTGCGAGAAATGCTGATATCGTCGCTTGCGTTTTTTTGACGGTTATTCTTTGGGTTTGCTTTGGATTTCGTTCTGCAGATAGCGAACGATCGGACAGTAGGTATGACCCGATACGATAAAATGCTCTTCAAGATCTAAATCGATGCCGGCAAGCACGCGGCGCAGATAGCGGGTGACTGATACATCCGAATCGGAAGGCTCGGCATTTGCGTCCGGATGATTGTGCGCAAGGATGATGCGGTGTGCGCGAAAAGAAAGTGCAATTTCGGCAATCTTGCGCGCGTTGCTCTCGCAGGCTGTGATACTGCCGTCAAAGAGCTTGCGGTGAGCGAGCAATTTGGCGTTCTGATCCAGCATGAGAAGATAGACTGTCTCATGCTTTTCATTGCTGAACAGGGTGGTGAGGTAGTTGCCGATTTTGGTGATGGAATTGAGAGGTATGTCGCTTGCTTCGCTGTTTTCACAACGCTTCCAAAGATAGAGGAGTTGTTTTAAGAAAAATGCGGTGGATTCTCCCACCTCGTCCACTTCCATCAGATCGCGCATATCGGCTTCCAGCACACCGCGCAATGAGCCAAAGCGGTGACAAAGCCGATGTGCGAGCGGGTTTGTGTTTTTACGGGGAATGACATGGTAGAGCAGGATTTCCAGAATCTCGTGGTCAGAGAGTGTTTCTTTGGCGACGGTGTATTTCTGCCGCATTCTTTCTCTGTGCTTTTCGTGTAAATGTTTTTCGTCAAATGCCATGTTACAGATTCCTTTTGTGAGAATAACAGTTTTTATTATACCTGAGTATTGGTTTTTTGTCAAGATTCAAGCAGGTTTCCTGCAAAAGTTGATAAAAAAGAGAAAAAAGTTTTCAAAAGCCCTTTTCTTATTCATAAATTTCGTGTATAATATATAGTCGGAATATGAAAAATGTTATGATACGGAGGCTTTTATGACAATGCTGAAAAAATCCCCCTTGTTTGAAGGCGTAGAAGGTCCTGTTGTTACCATTGTAATGGATGGCGTGGGTCTTGCCGCCGATACCGATGCCAATGCTGTGGCAAAAGCCAGAACCCCCATGCTGGACAAGCTGATGGCAAACTATCCTTGGGTCAAGCTCAAGGCACACGGAACCGCGGTTGGTCTTCCTTCGGATGACGATATGGGTAACTCCGAGGTTGGTCACAATGCACTGGGCTCAGGTCAGGTATTTGCACAGGGCGCAAAGCTGGTTTCTAACTCGATTGAAAGCGGCAAGATGTTCTCGTCCGCAACCTGGCAGACCCTTGTTAACAACGTAAAGACAAACGGCACAACGCTCCATTTCCTCGGTCTTTTCTCCGACGGTAACGTGCATTCGCACATCAACCATCTTGAGGCAATGATCCGCCGCGCCAAAATCGAAGGCGTTACCAAGGTACGCGTTCACATTCTGCTCGACGGCCGTGACGTTGGCGAAACCTCTGCTCTTGACTATGTTGATCCTTTTGAAGCGCTTCTCGCTTCGCTCTCTGACGCTACCTTTGATGCCAAGATTGCATCGGGCGGCGGCAGAATGAAGATCACCATGGACCGTTACGAGGCTGACTGGTCGATGGTGGAACTCGGCTGGAAGACTCATGTGCTTGGCGAAGGCAGACAGTTTGCATCGGCTCACGAGGCTGTGGAAACCTTGCGCCGCGAAACCGGCGCGATTGACCAGGATCTTCCTCCTTTCGTAATCGGTGAAAACGGCAATCCCATCGGTACGGTTAACGATGGTGACAGCGTGATCTTTTTCAACTTCCGCGGTGACCGCGCGATTGAAATTTCCAAGGCGTTTGACGAAGAAGTGTTTGACAAGTTCAACAGAGTGCGCTACCCCAAGGTGATTTATGCCGGTATGCTCGAATACGACGGCGACGCGCACATTCCCTCGCGTTATCTTGTGAATCCCCCCGAAATCACCAATACCATGGGTGAATACCTCGCGGCAAGCGGCGTGAAGCAGGCGGCTGTTTCCGAAACACAGAAATACGGTCACGTTACCTACTTCTGGAACGGCAACCGCAGCGGCAAGTTTGATGATACGCTTGAAGATTACTTTGAGATCCGTTCGGACATCGTTCCCTTTGAACAGCGTCCTTGGATGAAGTGTGCTGAAATCACCGACAAGCTGATTGAACTGATCCGCTCGGGTGAATACAAATATATCCGCGCGAACTTCCCGAATGGCGATATGGTAGGCCACACCGGTAACTTCCTTGCCACGGTGGTATCTCTCGAAGCACTTGACCTTCAGCTGGCAAGACTTCTCCCCGTGATTGACGAAATGAAGGGCGTTGCCATCATCACCGCCGACCACGGTAACTCGGACGAAATGTACGAAACTGACAAGAAGGGCAACGTGAAGACCAACAAGGACGGTAGCTTCAAGGCAAAGACAAGCCATACCTTGAATCCTGTTCCTTGCATCATTTACGATAACTTCTATGCCGACACCTACAAGGTGGTAGAAGGCGATGACTACGGTCTTGCCAACGTTGCGGCAACCACCGTGAATCTCCTCGGCTTTGAAGCGCCCGATATGTGGAACAAGTCGATTATTACCAAGTAAATCATAACCAAAAGAGTCTTGCGAAAGTGAGGCTCTTTTTTGGTTGTACCCGCCCGTGTCATCCTGAGCGGCGCGAAGCAAAGCCGAACTGCTCAGCAGTGCCGAACGAAGTGAAGGCAGGATCTCGGGCGGGTGCTCGAACTTTCGTAGATCCCGCGCTGCGCACGCC
>JAFXJX010000104.1 GCA_017532025.1 Clostridia bacterium
GACCTGGCGCTTCGTTATACGGGCGGTCTTTACTGCACCTTTGTGAATACGGATCTTTACGATCAATACGTTCGGGAGCAGTATGATGGAAAGTCGATCTACGATATTGTAAACGAAAAGAGCTGGAAGATGCAAACCATGCTCGATATGGCAGGACTTGTCAATAACGGAGAACAGTACGGTATCGTGTACGAGTATAACGATTGTTTGGATGCGTTTGCCTTTGGCAGTAAGATTGCCTTTTCCCAAACAAACGGGCATGAAGATGAATCGCTTATGACGATCTATCTGCACCAAAATCAGGATGCTGTGAAGCTTGCGGGTTTTCTCACAACCATGATGGAAGCAGAGTATGCGCATAACGTAAAAAACTCCGATTCCGAAGAAATGATGCGTTTCTTCGCAGACGGAAAAGCGCTGTTTGCAGTGAATAAGCTTTTTATGGCGAGTGAGTATCTGACCGAGATGGAAGGCTATACCATCATTCCTCTGCCTCTTTTGAATGAATGGCAGAATGAATACGGCTCGGGCGTTCACGACAGCGTTACGATTTTTGGTATTTCCAAGTTTTCCAACTGTCCGATCGCTGCTGCCGCAACGCTTGAATTGATGTCGTACTACTCGAGTCTTTTGGTAACGCCTATGTATGCGGCATCGATTCTCGCCGGTACTGACGCAGCCTCCCATCCCGAAGCTGTGAATATGTATGCCATCCTCCGTAACAATCTGGATATCGATTTTGCAGTGGCGTGGTCTGAAAGGAGTTCCAATATCGCGCTTGTTTACCGTAGCAAAGAAAACGTGAAGAAATTTGCTTCTTTTGCGAAAGTGGTCAGCCGTTCGTGGCAGAATCAATTAAAAGTTTTGATTGATGATCTTGAAAAAGTAAAATAATAAAACGAAACTCCCGTGCTGAATGCACGGGAGTTTTGGGTTTTAAATTTCAATCAACTTCACCGCATTCTTGTTTTCGGAAACTTCGTATTCGCGGTCGTGGCAGGTCATGAGAATGACTTGCGTGGTTCCTGCTTGCTCGGCGAGCAGAGCCATCACGGCGGCAAGGCGGGTGTTATCGAGCGAAGCGAAGGCTTCGTCAAACACAATGGGCGGTGTTTTTTCGCCAAAGAGCTGAGAGATGAGAGCCAGGCGGAAGCTGACGTAGGTCAGCGCTTTTGTGCCTGCTGACATGAATGCGACTTCACGCTCGGGGGCGGTTTCGTCGGTGCGGAAGCTGACGGAAAGGCTGTTGTCAATACCGATGGTTTGATATTTGCCGTCGGTGGCAGTTTTCACAAGCGCACTTGCCGTTTCGGAAAGGGCGGGCGCAATGCGTGCGCGCAGATGCTCGCCTGATTCCTTGATGGCGGCATACGCCAAAAGATAGGCTTGGTGTTTGTCGTCATATTCGCGGCGGGTGGCTTCCAGCTCGCTGAGTGCTTCTTTAAGACCGTCACTGCTTTCGGTGGTGGCGGCGCGAGAGGCAATTTCGAGCTCCAGCGTGCGGATCTGCGTGGTCAGCGCGTTTTCTTTTTGGGTACAGAATTTGTACTTAACTTTGAGCTCGTTGATATCATCCACAGATACATCCCCAACATAAGCGGTTCTTTCTTTTTCGGCGGCGTATGCTTCGCGAGAGAAGCCCGAAAGGGCGCTTGCGGCTGATTCGTAAGCGAGTTTTGTTTCTTTGGCTTTCTGCTCGGCGGCGTCAAGGGACAAGATCGCCTTGCTCGCTTCTTCGGTTGCCGAGATAAGCGAATCCTTATCGGTATAAGATAATCCCCACTGCGAAAGAAGGGTGTTGGCGCCTTTGATAAGCTCCTGCTTATGCGCCACGCAGTTGTTCAAAGCATCGTGGAGATGCTGATGACGGCGCTCATCTTCTTTGACAAGGCGTTCTGCTTCGGCGGCTTCGGTGATGTTGCGAATCGCTTCGGCAAGATCGGTGGCAAAGAAGCTTGCAAACAAATCGTTGGTTTGCAGGCGGCGCAAAGAGAGAAAGGAAAGAAGAGAAGCAACCAGCAAAACTGCCGATACACCCATAAGACCGTAAGCCAAGGGGGTAATGAAGGCAAGAAAAATTGAGGCAACGAGTGAAAGGAGAAAGCCGACAGCAAGGAATGCGGTGAGCTTTTTGCGCTTCTTTTTCTTTTGTACCGCCGCGGTAAGTGTCTTTTTGGCACTATCCGTACCGCCGCGCTTTTCTGCGGCTGCAAGAATCTCGGCTTCTCTTTGGGAAAGTGTGGCGGTGGTAAGCGCATCCTTTTGCATGGTGAGTGAGGCTTCTTCTTTTTCGGCAATGGCAATGTCGGCATGGCAGGCGCGAAGCGCATCGCGGTATTCGTATGTGGGAAGAAAGTTGTTTCTTTCGTTTGCCGATCGTGTTGCCGTACACGCATCAAGTGCGTTCTGATGCGCTTCTTTTTTGCGATCAAGCTCGGCATAGCGGGCAAGTACGGCACAGGCCTCGATTTGCTTCAATTTGTCGTTTGTTTCCTGCAAAAGTCTTCGATTGTCTTCCTGCTGTTTGCGGCTGTCTGTAAGCGTTTTGTTTCTCACGGCAAGAAAAGCTTCGTTGTCTTCAGCTTGGCGGACTCGGTTTTTCATTTCACTAATCTCAAGATCCATGGCATACAGCTTGCCGCCTTTTTTGTTTTTATGTAAGAGAAAGACACGGGCTTCGTCAAGCTTTTTGAGGGCAGTTTTCACACTCACCGATTCATTGCCCGAAAAGAGGATGTTATCAATGGCGTTGTTCATTTTTTCGGCATCAACAAGAGAGCCGCTTCCTTGCGCTGAAAAAGCGCTTTGCGAAAAGACGTCTTCGGAGACACCGAAAAAGTGCTCGCCCGGATTCACGCCTTTTAAGACCTCGGCGCCGCTTGCAAGATCAACGATCTTGATTTTTTCTTTGCCCACCGCTTTGGCGGCGGGGGTAACGCGGCGTTCAATGCGGTAGCGCTTACCGTTGTCATTGACAACGAGATAGCCGCCCGAAATGCCGTGATCCCAGTTGGTGTAACGCGCTTTTTCGGTCATGCTCTGGTCGGGCAATTTGCCGCAAAGACCGTAAAAGATAAATTTGATAAAAGCGGCAACTGTGCTTTTTCCGCTTTCGTTATTGCCTCGGAGAATGTTGATCCCGCTTGTTAAGTCGTAAGCGACAGACGAGAGCGAGCCGAAGCTTTCAATGGCAATTTTTTCAATATACAAAATGAGAGTCTCCCATCGGATTATTCGGATACAAGGTTTATGATATCAAGAAGGTTGTCCACGGTGTATTTGGCATATACGGCGGACGAAAGGGGCGGGCTGTTGATCGTGACGTGGCAGGCGTCGATGCCATAGCGGTTGGCGCCCAAAATATCGCTCGTTTCGGAGTCCCCGATGACGAGTGCTTTTTCTTTTGAAAAGCCTTCGATGGCGTTTGCCACCACGTCAAAAAAGCGTGTATCGGGTTTTGCCGCACCGATCTCTTCCGAAATGAACACCTTTTCAAAATACTGCCCAAGCCCGCTTTTTGTAAGACGGGTGTTTTGCACGGTTTTGTCGCCGTTTGTGATGAGAAACAGGCGAAAGCCGCGCTCTTTGAGGGCTTGCAAAAGTTCTTCGGCGTTTGGGAACAAAATGGCTTGTTCGGCAAGGTGTGCCTTGTAGCAAGCGTTGAGTGCTTTTCCGTCGGCTTGTCGGTTGGTTTTTTCTAAGAAACGATCAAAGCGGGTGGCAAAAATTCCGTCTTTTGTGATCTCGCCTTTTTCAAGCAGCTTCCAGAGGGAATCGTTGATTTGTGAATACAGAGGATAGTCTTCGGCTGTTTCGCGAAAGCCAAAATCGGCAAGCGCCGTCTGAAAGGCGTTTTTTTCCCCTGCGTGGAAATCGAACAGGGTATTGTCGGCATCAAACAAGAGATAGGTGTATGTCATATCAGTTAAAGTCCGAAACATCGTTGCCTGCAAGGGCGGAAAGGGCGTATTTCAAGGCGCGTGCGGCAAGAATGCGGTGGTTTTCATCCTCCGATTCGAGTAGCGGTGTGAGCGTGCGGACAAGCTCGCCCTTGATGGTGGGGTCAGATCGCAAAGCGTCAAGGTCATAATTAGGCGAGGTGTGATCGCGTATTTCGCAGTAGTAAAGCCCGGATGTGAGCGACCCGAGACCAAGTGAGGAAATATCAAGATGTGCCGCAAGCGAGCCTTCGAGGGTCAGGCGTAACAGGGTATCTTTGCCAAAGCCTTTTTGCTTAAAGAGGGCATTGACTTTAGAAAGCACCTCATCCTTGGTGGTAGCGCCCGTAAGGTTAACGCTTTCCACCGCGTAAATGCGCTTGCAAAGGCGGAAGAAGGTGGGGCGACAGGTGAAAACGCCGTCTTTTTTATCAGCTTCGGCAAGAAAAGCGCCTCTTTCGCCGCGGTCGTTAAAGGCGCGCGGTTCCAGGCTACCCGAGTAGCCATAGTAGGTATTTTCGATTTTTTGAATACCGGGATTGTTATGAACATGACCGAGTGCCACGTAGTCAAAGCCGGATTTTCGGATGTCTTCGGTTTTGATGGGGCAATCCTTGCCGTTGTCAGCCCCGAGAGTGCCGTGACCGCAGAGCAGGGAGATGGTATCGGTTTTGGAAATCGATACGCCTGCAAAGGGATTGCGGTCAAGAATCGGCGAGGTAAAGGCGTAGCCGTACACATCCACCGCGTGACCTGCAATGTTATCAAAATGCAAACAGGAAAGTGTTTGCGAGGTGAAAACCGATACGTTTTCGGGAAAGGTGGTTTTGGCATATACGCTGTCGGAGGCAGCAAAATCGTGATTGCCGGGGGAAATGATAAAACGGCAGTTGGGGTTTGAAGCAAACTGACTCACCACAAACGCCACGGCATCGGGTGTGGGGTGAGGGGAGTCGAAGAGGTCGCCCGCAATCAGCATAATGTCTGCTTGTTCGGTTTTTGCCCACAGCATCAAAGAGGAAAAGGCGGCGCGAAGCTCGATTTTGCGTGCTTGCGCTTTTTGTAAATCCTCCATGCGAAAGGGGCTGTCGAGGTGTATATCGGCGGTATGTATGATTTTTAACAAGGTAAAAACCCTTTCTGACAAAATGATTGATACTCATATTATACATGGTTTTTTCGGGGGTGTCAACCGATTTTCATCGGCAAAAGCAAATCTTTTTTCGACAAAAAACGGGGGATAAAAGTGGATTATGTGAATGGTTAAAGGTACGGTAGGGGTCGGCGCCTCGACGGCCCGTTTTGTACTCAATTATTATTCTACATAATTTGAATGTTTTCGGGTCGTCGAGGCGCCGACCTCTACCGATTGGATGGATTTTTTACATACAAAAACTCCGCCGCATCCGAATGGGTGCGGCGGAAGGGTGGGATTATTTGATTGTTTCCGTTCCATCTGTGCAGACGATTTCTGTGACGGGACCATCTTTATTCCAATAATGATCTTTGCGGATCGCCTTCCATTGAGTCAGTGTACCGTTGAAGGTGATGCTCGTGAGATTACGGCTATTATGGAACACCCATCTGCCAATACTCGTTACGCTGTTGGGAATCGTGATGCTTATGAGGCTTTCGCAATCCGAGAACGCTTGCTCGCCAATCAAAGTGACACTGTAGGGAATCGTAATGTTGGTGAGTTTTTGGCAATTCTCGAACGCATGAGCGCTAATAGAAGTTACGCTATCGGGAATTGTCACACTTGTCAGGTTTGTGCAAGATGCAAACGCGTTATAACCAATAGTCGTCACGCTGTTAGGAATCACAAACGAGGTAACACTTTCCGGAACTTGAATTAGCGTTGTTTTATCTTTGTTATACAGTGCAGTGCCGTCACTGCTATAGTTTGGGTTATTTTGATGAACTAAAATGCTTTTAAGGTCTGTACAGCAACTGAACGCGTTAAAATCAATGGAAGTTACGCTTTTGCCAATTGTGATGCTTGTAAGGTTTTTACAGTCGTCGAAAGCATAAGCATTGATCGAAGTCACGCTGTTAGGAATTGTTATACTTGTCAGGTTTGTGCAAGATTCAAAGGCGTAATAGTCAATGGAAGTCACGCTGTTAGGAATCACAAACGAGGTAGCGTTTTGTGGAACTTTACGTAGCGTGGTTTTGTCTTTGTTATACAGTGCAGTGCCGTCACTGCTAAAGTTTGGGTTATTGGGATTGACTAAAATGCGTTCAAGGCTTATGCAATCCTCGAACTCGTTACTTGCAATGGAAGTTACGCCTTTGCCAAGTGTGATGCTGGAAAGCTTTTTGCACTCGTTGAACGCATAATTGCCGATCGAAGTCACGCTGTCGGGAATTATGATGCTTGTCAGTTTGCAACCGTAGAACGCTCGATCGCCAATTCTTTCAACATCACCAATCACGAGCTTCGTGCCGTTTTGCAGGGCGCTTATGTTTGTTAATACGGTTAGGATGTTTTCTTGATAAACATCATGTGAATAGTCCACGTCAACTCTCACGTAGTAATGATTCACGAGTTCATCCCATGAGGCAATGAGATTATCCTTGTCATCATACAAGCCGGGTGCTTTTATGGCAGGTGCTACTGTTGTAACGGGTGTTTGCGTGCTTTCGGGATCTTTTGTTGTAACAGGTATTTTGGTACTTTCGGATGCTTCTGTTGTGGGTATGGAGGTTGTTACATCAACTTGATCGGTTGTATTGGCAGGTTCTTTGC
>JAFXJX010000105.1 GCA_017532025.1 Clostridia bacterium
AGTTGGAAGAATACATACATTACTACAACAACGAAAGAATTTCCTTAAAACTAAAAGGAATGAGCCCAGTTCAATACCGAGCTCATTCGCAAACATTTTAATATTTATTTTTGTCTAAACTTTGGGGTTCACTTCAATTGGAGCTCCTTTTTCTTATTCCTCTATCACCTTCGCAGGCTCTTTGTCTGCCATCAAAAGCAGGATCGCTTCTATCGCACGGGCGGCATCCTCTCGCTTCACTTCGTTTTCGGGCGGCAGATGCAAAAAACCGCCGTAAGTATTCTTTTTCCCGTACTTGATGCCATGCATCAGGCTGTAAAAGAGCGTGTTGCAAACATACGCACCCGCATCAAACGAGGGTGCGCACGGCACACCTGCCGCATGGATGGCGTCAAGCATTTCGGTAAGCGGCAAATTGGTGTAAAGCACCGCCTCGCCCTCTTCTTCAATCCTTTCGTAAATACACACCTTGCCCGCGTTATCGGGTTGCAAAGAATCCTTCACGTTCACCGCCACGTATTCAGGTGTCACCGCACGGCGGCTGACAGCCACCCCGGTGCAAAGGATCACATCGTAGTGATGTGCTTCCATTTCAGAAAGAAGCATTTCGGGCGCGCGCTTGTATTCCACCGGAAGAAGCAGTTTTTTCACTTCAATGTCTTTTTCAAGATCCTCCCGAACAAGCTTCACAGCCTCCCACGAAGGGTTGGTATTGAGTTTTCCAAACGGCTCAAAGCCGCACAAAAGCACTTTCATACAATCATTTCCTTTCAGCGTTTTTGGCAAAATCCGTTCATCACCATGTGCGCAATCGCATTGCCAAGCTCATCACAAATTGCCACCTCGGCGGTTTTCACCGAGCGCCCCTCTTTGATCGGCGTCACGGTGGCAATCAATTCCCTACCCTTGGCAACACCGAGATAGCTGATCGATGCCGAAAGCGAAACGGTGGCAATTTCGTGGCGGTTGGCAAACACCGCAAAAGCGTAGTCACCCAAGGTAAAGGTCACGCCACCCATCACAGCGCCTTGCGCGTTGCGGTGAGAATCGTTCAGAGTCAGGCGGCATACCGCCAAGTCCTCTTCCACGCGCTCCACCGTAATACCCACCACATCATTGGCAAATTTATCTTTGGCAAAATAATTCAGTAACGCTTCTTTTTCTATCATACAGTCTTATATCCTTTCAAACAGCCAAGTGAGAATATCCTTTTCCGTCTCTTCACGGCAAGTATCGTTCAAAATTTCGTGACGGCATCCGTCATATAAAATCATGCTGACATCCTGCACGCCTGCCTCGCAAAAGGCGTTGTAGGCTTTTGTCACACCCTTGCCCATATCACCCACGGGGTCATCCTTGCCCGAAACAAACAAAATCGGCACGCTCTTATCGGCAAATCGGATGTTTTTCTTGTTAAAAATATAGGAAAGCCCGTCAAACATATCGAGAAACATTCCAATCTTCACATCAAAGCCGCAAAGCGGGTCGGCGTTGTAGCGCTCGATTTCGTCTTTTTGCGAGGAGATCCACGCATTCTTGCCCTCGCCCTTGAACGGCTTGTCATACGCGCCGAGAGCCAAAGAGGTCAGAAGCGGACTTACCTTGTCTTTGCCGCGCCACAAAGAAATCCACTTGCCCACAAGCTTGCCACCTGTGACAATGACACTTGCCATATTGCCCGTGCCGGAAAGAATCAAGCCGTCAAGCGCCACCATACCGCGCAGATAAATCGTGCGCGCCATGAAGGAACCCATTGAATGTCCCATCAAAATGATCGGTACAGTAGGAAATTTTTCGCGCATGGCTTTTACAAGCGAAGCGCCGTCGCGGCAGACAGTCTCCCATCCGTTTTTATTTCTGAAAAAGCCGCGTTCCTCTTCGGGGACAGCCGCGCCGTGACCCAGATGGTCATGCCCGCACAGCGCAATGCCCTCTGCTGTTAAGCTTTCGGCAAAACGGCGGTAACGCCCAAAATGCTCGGCAAGCCCATGAAGCAGCACAATAAGCGCCACAGGCTCTCCTTCGGGCAAAAACAGCGTGGTGTTCAGCTGTTTGCCTTCATAGCATGAGTCGCGGAAAAACGAAATTTCTTTCACTGTCTGTCACCCTTTCACAACGGTTTCTGAAAACAGTATAACATAAAAGCCGAGCAATTGCAACGCTTTTCGCGCAGTGGATATCATCCTCCCGCGTTTTATTTTCTCACTGAAAAACCTTGTTTCGATGCCTGTCCCTACAAAATCCCCATTCACATTCCCTCTCTCGGTTGACAAAACGACAAAAATCTGCGATAATGAGGGAAAAGATAACGGTCGGACAACAGGAGGTTTACAGAATGAACGATAACATAAATGAACACGATTTTTGGAAATACAGCTGGCATGATGCAAATATTGAAAAAATCGAAATGTCTTCCAATCAAATCACCATTACCGTACACCATGACGAGTATGCCGAACCCATAAAAATTTTGTGTTCCGATGTGCTTGGACTCACCGATTTGTGTATGTGGGAAGATACCATTATTTTCAACGCAACATTAAAAAAGGTTACACAGGAACTTCCCTCTTTTTTACAGCAAGTAAAAAATGCATACAGTTATGAAGAAAGCATTTATAACAATCCACCCATAAAAGACAACTTATTATGTTTATCCGTCGAACTGGTTAATGATATTGCATTTCATATATACTGCTACGACGTAGAAATCGTTGAATAATTATGTGTCATCCTGAGCGGAGAAAACATCCCTGCGGGATGTTTCGTAGTCGAACTTTTCAAAATTTGCAACAAATTGCGAATTTTGAAAAGCCAAAACGCATTAGCGTTTTGGGGATCTACAAGATTTAGAGTACACATCGCCCGAGATCCTGCCTTCACTATGTTCGGCACTGCTACGCAGTTCGACTCTGCTTCGCGCCGCTCAGGATGACACGGGCGCTTTACCCTCTCACGGTTGACAAATCGACAAAAATCTGCGATAATGAAAAAAAGACAAAACCCGAAAGGAATATGCCATGAGTATCATTGCGTTTGACCAAGGAACCACCTCCTCGCGCGCCATTTTGTTTGATGACAAATTCAATATCGTTAATTCCGCTTCCTATCCGATCAAGCAGATCTATCCCGAAGCGGGCTACGTGGAGCATAATCCCGAGGAATTATACATCAGCATTCTGCGCTCTGCCGCCGCTTGCCTTTACGGTATCGCTGAAAAACCGCAGGCAATCGGCATCACCAATCAGAGAGAAACCGTCATCGTTTGGGATAAAGCAAGCGGTAAGCCGATCCATAACGCCATCGTATGGCAGTGCCGCCGCACCGCGCCTTTTTGCGAAGAATTAAAAGCACAAGGCTATGAAAAGACCATCAAGCAAAAAACGGGACTTCCGATCGATGCGTACTTTTCGGCAAGCAAGATCAAATGGATTCTTGATACCGTTGAAGGTGCCAAAGAAAAAGCCGCTCGTGGCGAGCTTCTTGCCGGCA
Source organism: Clostridia bacterium (assembly GCA_017532025.1). Taxonomy (GTDB): domain Bacteria; phylum Bacillota; class Clostridia; order Oscillospirales; family CAG-272; genus RGIG1993. The sequence goes on from JAFXJX010000105.1 coordinate 3,490, forward strand.
CGGTGGACACTTGGCTGATCTGGCGTCTGACCGGCAACCACTATACCGACATCACCAACGCCTCGCGCACCATGCTGTTTGACATCACGGGCGGCGCGTGGGATAAAGAATTGTGCGACCTGTTTGGCATTCCCCAAAGTATGCTTCCCGAAGTTAAGCCCTCGTCTTATCACTTCGGAAACGTCAGAAAAGACAACGACATCCCTGCCGTTTTGTGGGAGCTTCCGATTCTTTCCGCCATCGGTGACCAGCAGTCGGCTTTGTTTGGGCAAAAATGCCTTGCCGTCGGCAACGTCAAAAACACCTACGGCACAGGATGCTTTACCCTGATGAATATCGGAAACACACCGATTTTTGATCAAAATCTCATCACCACCCCCGCGTGGCAGTTTGACGGCAAAACAACCTACGCACTTGAGGGCAGCGTTTTCAACGCAGGCAGCTCGGTGCAGTGGTTAAGAGATTCACTCGGCATCATTGAAACTGCCGCCGAATGCTCATCTCTTGCCGAGACTGTCCCCTCTACCGAGGGCGTCACCTTCGTGTCTGCCTTCACAGGTCTTGGTGCGCCGCATTGGGATATGTACGCCCGCGCAGGCTTTGTGGGTATCACACGCGGAACAAACCGCGCGCATCTCTGCCGCGCCGTGCTGGAAGGTATTGCGTTTCAGGTGCAGGAGCTTGTCTCTGCCATGGAAGAAGCATCGGGCAAAACCATTTCCTCTCTGAAAGTGGACGGAGGCGCTTCCGCCAGCCGTTTTCTCATGCAGTTTCAAGCTGACCTGCTCGGTATTTCAGTCACCCGTCCCGAAAACATCGAAACCACAGCACTTGGCGCCGCCTACATGGCGGCAATCACCTGCGGCATCTTCACGCCCGAAACGCTTCTTGAAGCACCCACCTCTTCCACAGTTTTCACGCCAAACGAAGACCGCGCTACAGCCGATGAGCGCATGGCACGCTGGCAAAAAGCGATCAAGGCAATCCGTCTCTATTAAAGGCTAATATTGGCAAGAGAAAAACTCTTGACAGCGTGAATGAAATATAGTAAAATAAACACACATCTTCCCTTTGCGACATCCTTTTTAGTGTAGAAAGGTTTTCTTTTATGAACCGTTCCTTTCGTCTTGTTTTTATCGCAGCTTTTCTTCTTGTACTGGCTGTTGTATTCTTTTGCTCTTGCGACTCCGACACAAATTCAGTGGATGAGTTTTCGGTGGAAACGCCGCCTGAAACCACAGCAGTCGTGATCCCCACGGGAAAATTTTACGTGCGTTGCAGCGAACCCGAAGCCAACCAATTTATGATCCAAGTCATCAGCGCCGTGCCTTCGGCTTACGTGGATTATGCAGGTCTCGAAGCCAATATGCTTTACCCCGACAATACGCGCGGGCCGATTCAATCAACCAAAATCCGCGTACTCCATGAAGAAATTACCGATACCAACCGCGGTATCACCTTAACGCCACAGAATTTCGGTCTTGAGGAAGGCTATCTCTTCCAGCGCACGATTACCAAAATTCCCACAAATGTTAACGATCTTGCTTACGAGGTTGCCGCCTATTACGTTGTTGACGATCAAAAAATTTACACCGCCAAGCAAACCTTTTACATCCAAGAGCTTTTGAATGAACACATACTTTCCACACCAAAATCCTTTGACGTTATCGAAACAAGTCCGATTGTCGACGTACAAAAGTGGAACAAATACGAAATGAGCGCAGAAGATGCCGCCACAATCGTGCCGGAAGATGGTGTTACGCTCAGCAAAAACTACTTTCTCGGCGCCTCCACACCGGATGCCAACGGCAATGTGAAAATGTACCTCTGCTACGCCATTCCGTCGGATGACAACACCACGGTAGGGATTCGTTACCGTTTCAAAGAAATTGTGGAAGAGGGCGAAAGAGACTCGGTCGGTGTGCAAACACAAATTCGCCGTGTGCGTACCAACACGCTGTTCCGAACGGTTATTTCCGAAAGAGATACCTTGACAGCCGAGGATTTTGGGCTTGACAGCGCGTATCTTGCCGTGGTCATGCTTTCACAAGACCTCAATACGGTTCTTTATGAAAACTATGAATTAGAGATGGTGGCGTATTACTCCAACAATGCCCTTGAGCATCAGGTCATTTCCACCACGCACAACTTCATTGAGCTTGTAAACGAATGTGTTGTCACATACCGTGGGCTTCCGCTCTCCACCTACACCTACCGACCGCTTGACTACAGTTCTTGGTATGACTTCAGTGCCCAAAACGGCAATGCCGTGGGTAGCGGTATGTTCAAGGTTCGCGTTTCCAAAGCCGAAAATGACCTCTTTGCCATGCAGATTGCTTCTGCCGTACCCACGCGCTTCTTGGAAAGACTCGTTTTCTCTTTAACGATATACGACAAAAACGGAAATCCGATAGAAAACAACGAAACCTCACTTTCCACGCTCTTCCCCTCTATTTACGGCAACGATCTCCCCATCACATCGCAAGATTTCGGCATTGAGCGCGGATACATTTTCTCCATGCTCCTCAACAACATTGAACTCAAGAAGGACACCGCTAAAATCAAGGTTGATGCGTATTATCGCACCGATTACAACGAAAAAACGCTGGAAAAGTTGCCGGAAGGCAGATACAACACCGTACCGATCACCTCGCTCACCTTCGCGCTTGAAGATCTTGCCGCACTGATTGATACCATTCCGTAACATTTCCCCTATGAAAGGATTTACCCATGAAAAAACTTGCACTTGTTTTGCTTTTGCTCTTTCTCGTTTCTTTGGCACTCACAGCCTGCAAAGGCGGCGAAGCCCCGCTCCTTTCGATTGATACGCCACCCGAAACCTCAACAGAAGCAAAAGAGCCTTTGAACATTGAAGTTTTTGACGAAACACCTTTTACCAATATGAGCCCCTTTAACAGCTACGAAAATCCCACCAACTTGCCACAAACCACGGCATAACCAAAAAAATCACGAAAATACAGATTGCATTCTGATGCGGTCTGTATTTTTTTATTCATTTTGTTGCAAATTGAAACAAAATCAACCAAAATCCATTGACAATTTCACACAAAAAAGATACAATAAAAACAGATATTGTATCCCATAGCGGGAATTTTTAATAAAGGACGGTATATTCTCATGAAACAGCAACTGATCGCAAGAGCGGGCGAATGCTTCGATCGCTACATTGACAAGTATTACAAAAACGGTGTTTTTGAAAGAGCAGACTTCTGGGATACCGCAGAAATCTTTGAGATCATCGACGATGCCTATGAAATCACAGGCGATAAAAAATACGCCGACTATATTGAAGAGGTCTATACCGCATTTGTTTCTCAGCACGGTCCTGTGTGGGAAGGCAATATTTACAACGACGACATCATGTGGGGCATCATTGCCATGGCAAGAGCCTACAAGCTCACAGGCATCAGGAAGTATTACGAAACCGCCAAAGCCAATCTTGATTATGTTTGGCCGCGCTCTTTGAGCGATGACCTCGGCGGCGGACTTTGGTGGCGTATCGACAACCAATCCAAAAACGCCTGCGTCAACTGCCCCGGTGTGATTGCCGCGTGTTTGATTGGCGAAATCAGTGGAGATGAATCCTATTTTGAAAAGGCAAGAGACGTCATGGAATGGACTGTCAAAACCCTCGCAGAGCCGGAGATTGGCAAGGTGTATGACTGTATCAACATCAACGGCAACATCAACAAGTGGTCTTCCACCTACAATCAAGGCACTTACATCGGCGGCAATATGCTGCTTTACTTCCACTACAAGGACGAAGTTTACAAAAACCGCGCCGCCGCTGCCGCTTCTTTTACCATGAACGAAATGTATCACGGTGACGTGATGGATAACGAAGATTGGGGCAACGATGTCATCGGCTTCAAAGCCATTCTTTCGCGTTGGATCAGACTCTATGCTCTTTCAGAAAACAAGCCCGAATACATCGAATGGCTGCGTAAAAATGCCGATGCCGCTTACTCTCACCGCAATTCCGAAGGCATTATTATGACCAAGTTTGCCACCCAGACCGAAGAGATCTATTATGACGTATTCGGTACCAGTGCCGCTGTCGGCGTTATGTTTAACTGCATATGAAAAAGATCCTTTTCATTCTCACTGCCACCACACTCCTGCTTCTTTTTGCCGCCTGCGGCAGCAGTGAGACCCCTGTGACAACAGAAGCGGGAGCAACATCAACAATAGTAACAACATCAACAACAGCACCTGCCACAACTGCCGAAACCTCGGCTGACACAACTGTGATAACGAGTATGGAAACCACAACAAAAGCACCCGAAACCACAACCAAACCCGAAGCCATTTATGAAACCGTACAAAATCCGATCTATCCCACAGGCAATGACCCTTGGGTGGTAGAGCATGACGGAAAATACTATTACTGCTTCTCGGGTGGCGACGGCAAAACAGGCGGCGTTCGTGTTGCCGAAATTCCTTCGATCCATCAAGTGTCCGACAAAAATGCCAAGCAGGTTTATCTTGCCCCCTCGGGAACGATGTACTCCAAGGAATATTGGGCGCCTGAGCTTCACTATATTCAAGGTGAGTGGTACATTTACGTTGCCGCCGATGACGGCAATAACCATAACCACAGAATGTATGTGCTGAAAGGCACTTCGCAAGATCCCACCGATCCCTTTGAGTTTGTGGGAAAGATCACCGACCCCACCGATAAATGGGCAATCGACGGCACGGTACTGCAGTGGAAAGACGAGCTTTACTTCGTCTGGTCAGGCTGGGAAGGTGACGAAAATGTGGCACAGAATATTTATATTGCCCACATGAGCGACCCTTGCACGATTGACAGCGAACGCGTTCTGCTTTCCGCACCCACCTATGTGTGGGAACGAATCGGAACGCCGTATGTCAATGAAGGCCCTACCGCGTTGGTACATGGAGACGATGCCTTTATCGTCTATTCAGCAAGCGGAAGCTGGACCGACAATTACTGTCTTGGTCTTCTCACCCTGACAGGTGACGACCCGCTGCAAGAAGAAAGCTGGACCAAAACCAAGACCAGCGTTTTCCGCCAGTATGTCAAGGTCGCCTTCGGTCCGGGACACTGCTCCTTCACCACGGCTGTTGACGGCAGTATTTGGATGATCTACCACGCCAACCTCGTTGCGGGAACAGGTTGGTCGGGCAGATCGGTCTGGATCGCGCCGATCACCTTTGAAGAAGACGGCACGCCAATCTTCGGCAAACCGCAAAAGGAAGTCCGGTTCCCCGTAGCACTCAAATAAGAACACAGATCCCCAAAGGACAGAGATGTTTTCTCTGTCCTTTTTGCTGTCTCACAAAAGAAAAATCCCTTCATATACTGTTACAGAAAGAGCCAAAACAGCCTTTCAAACCCTTGCCGTAAAGGAAGACAAAACACCATGAAGGACACACCCGAAACCAAAAAATCACTCGGAAAAATTTCCGTCATAGGCGGAGACCTACGCCAGCTTGAAGCGGCAAAAGCTTTTTCTAACAAAGGGTATGAATGCCACGTGTACGGTCTTGATGTGGTGGGAGACAGTCGAAGTTTTGACGGTATCATCAAAGCGGATAGCCTTTCCGAAGCGCTCTTTTCCGCCATTCTTGTGCTTCTCCCTTTGCCCTACAGCCGCGACGGGATTCATATCAACGCCCCTCTTTCCACCAACAAAATCAAGATCACGTCACTTTTTCCTTTGCTTTCCCCCAGACAAAAAATAGCGGCAGGGCTTTTGGGCGCCACCTTGCCCGAAGGCTTTGAAGCCTTTGACTACGCCGCAAGCGAAAGCTTTGCCGTACGCAACGCGCGTGCCACGGTGGAGGGCGCTCTTGCCATTGCCATCCGCGAAACGCCCATCACGTTGAACGGTGCCGATATTTTGGTTGTCGGCTACGGCAGAATCGGAAAAATGCTCGCCGCAACGCTCAAAGACCTCGGCGCCAAGGTTACCGTCATCGCACGGCGCGCCTCTGACCGCGCCTGGGCGTTATCAGAAGGACTTGGCAGCCAAAGCTATGCCTCGTTTTTATCGCTCGCCGCAAGCTGTGACATGATTTTCAACACCGTACCCGCCACCGTTATCACAGGGGAAATCCTCAGCGTACTGCCAAGGGATGCCGTCATCATTGAGCTTGCCTCTCCGCCCGGCGGCATTGACCTGCGCGAAGCCACACAGCAGGGCACGCACGTCATCTCAGCCCTCGGCTTGCCCGGAAAATTCTCCCCGAAAACCGCGGGGCAAATCATCACCGACTGCGTGTCGGATGCCTTCGCTCTGTAACTTGCCATGAAACACGACAACATGAATCAGCTCTCGGTCGGCTTTGCTTTTTGCGGCTCGTTCTGCACGATCCAAGATGCCACCGAAGCCATGAAAACGCTGCTCGACAGCTACCGCGTCACCCCCATTTTCAGCGAAACTCTGCAAAACACCGATACTCGCTTTGGAAAAGCCGAAGCGATCATGCAAGAAATCGAATCGCTCTGCGGGGCACCCGCCATCAAAAGCATCGTGGAAGCCGAGCGAATCGGCCCGCAGAAGCTGTTTGATATTCTCATCATCGCGCCCTGCACGGGCAATACGCTTGCCAAACTCTCGCTCGGCATTATCGACGCCACAGTACCCATGGCGGCAAAAGCGCACCTGAGAAACGGAAGGCCGCTTCTCATCGCACCCGCCTCCAACGATGCCCTTTCGGTGGGTCTTCGCCACATCGGCGCACTCGCCATGCGAAAGAATGTCTTTTTCGTTCCCTTCGGTCAGGATGACCCCTTCAGCAAGCCCACCTCTCTGATCGCCGATTTTTCCCGAATCCCGGAAGCCGTTCTGTCTGCTCTCAACAAAGAGCAATTGCAACCCATGCTTTTGAGACACTGACAGAGATTCTCGGCAAGAAAGGAATTTGAACAACCGTGAGCAAATGTATCATCACACTCCCATCTCTGACATTTGCACAAAAAGCAAGAAAGGCACTTGCCGCGAGCAACATTTCAGTGACCGTGATCAGACTTTCCCCTGAACAAGCCGATAAGGGATGCGGCTGGGGTGTTGAAGCCGACTGCTCGGGCACTGCCGAAATGACACGCATTCTCGACATTTCGGATATTCCCTGGCGGCGAATCCTGAAAGGGTAGCCAAATGAAACAAGTTTATTTAGACAACGCCGCCACCAGCTTCCCCAAACCCCCGTCGGTCATAGCTGCCGTCACGCACGCCGTGAAAACACTTGGCGGCAATCCGGGGCGCTCCTCACACACACTTGCCCGTGCGGTTGCCGATGCCGTTTTTGACACGCGCGAAGCGGTGGCAACGATGTTTGGCGGTGAAGCCGAGCGCGTGGTTTTCACGCTGAGCGCCACACACGCACTCAATATGGCAATTCGCTCTCTTGTGCCAAAGAACAGCCATGTTCTGATTTCAAACATCGAACACAACGCCGTCCTGCGCCCCATCGCCGCACTTCATGAGGAAGGAACAAGCTACAGTATTTACCAAAGTGCAGGGTCTTCTGAAACACTGCTCTCCTCGCTGAAAAAGAACCTGCGTCCCAACACCGCCGCCATCGTTGCCTGCCACCGCTCAAACATTCTGCCGATTGAACTGCCGCTGAAAGAGATCGGCGCGTTTGCCAAAGCGCATGGGCTTCACTTCATTGTGGATGCCTCACAATCGGCAGGCGTGTGCGAGATCAATAGCGAAGCCATGGGCATTTCCGCCCTCTGCGCCCCCTTTCACAAAGGATTGTTCGGCATACGGGGCGGCGGCTTTGTTCTCTTCGGCAAAACCGTAAAAGACGAAACACTTGCCCCACTCATCACAGGCGGAAGCGGCAGCGATTCGCAAAGCCTTTTCATGCCCAATGCACTACCCGACCGTCTGGAAGCCGGCACACTCCCGGTGGAAGCAATCCTCTCGCTTAAAGCAGGCATTGACTTTATCAATGAGGTCGGCATCGAAAATATCCGCCAAAAAGAGGAAACACTTTCCGCTTATATGCGGAATCGAATGCTCTCTCTTCCCTCTTTACGGCTGTATATGGCAAACAGACCAGGCGGATCATCAGCGCTGTTTAACCTTCGCGGCTATTCTCCGTCAGAAGTGGCAAGACTGCTTGATGATTGCGGCATTGCGCTACGCGAAGGACTTCACTGCGCGCCGCTTGCCCACCGTCTTTCCGGCACACAAACAAGCGGCGCTTTGCGAGCATCGGTCGGCTATTTCAACAGCAAGGGCGATGTGGATTATCTGATCGACTGCTTGAAACGAATCCCCCGCAGAGCGTAAAAAAAGAGGTGCGTTGCACCTCTTTTTGCTATTAAAATAACATTTACTTCCGTAGGGGCGACCTTGTGTGGTCGCCCGCAATGAACAATTTTGTTGTGACAAGATTTGATTATGGGTATTAGAGCAATCAAATTAAGGTTAACCATAATTGTTCGTGACGGGCGACCACACAGGGTCGCCCCTACATCGAACCGTTTTCCCAAAATCACAAAAAACAAGACCCCTTACGGAGTCTTGTTAGATTCAATTATTCAGCGCTTCCCTCTTCACGCTGTGTGCGCCCATGCTTATCCTCTTGACCGAGCGCTGTCAGCATCTTGCCTCTGACGTGGTCGCTCAGCTCAAAAGAAGTCATTTCGTGATAAGTTTCAGGCATCACGGTGTCGATCACGTCCATGTCAATCACCGTTCTGCGAAGCGGAAACTTCTTAAACACCTTGTCGGTGTTGCGAAGCACCACCACAACGATCGGGCAATCTGCCTTTTTGGCTGTGGAAAAAGGTGCTGCGCGGAAAGAGAGCAGCTCGCCTGTTTTGCTTCTTGTGCCTTCGGGAGAGATCGCAACCGATGCCACGCCGTCGCGTACCCAATCAGCGCATTTTTCCACCGTGCGACGCGCCTTCATGGGGCTCTTTCTGTCAATGGCGGGATAACCGCTCATGTGCATATACTTGCCAACCACGGGAATTTTTTCGTTTTCGGGCTTCGACATCATCACAATTCTCTTCACGGGAATGCGGGTGAGGAGCACAAGCGGATCAAATGCTGAAATGTGGTTGTAAACCGCCACAAAGTTGCCCTCGGGAAGCTTATCAAGCCCCGAAACGCGCACCTTGATGCGAAGGATCATCAACACCTGACGAATGGCATTCACCGTAATCATGTAAAACCAAGGATGCGGCTTTTCCACAGGCTTTTTCTTGCTGAAGAAAAGACCCACAAAGCCGGCAAACAGAACCACAAGCAAAAAAGAAACAAGATAAAACGGAATAAACAGAACAAGCGGAAGAAAATACCAATACCAATCGGTGTAAAGCCCTGTGAGATAAAACACGCCTGCCGAAGCACAAGCGCTCATCAAAGACAAAAGAAGACTCATACAAACTCCTCCTTCAAGGTGATAATCACTCTTGATATTGTATCACGATTTTTTCGATTTGTCAATTTTAACTTTGTTCGGCTTTCGTTTTTTCTTCACCGAATAGCCAAACGAGCCGATTTTTTTGCCAAGCGTGAAATATTCGCCGTGCACGTAGGCAAGAAGCCCCGCTTTTTCAAGCGCCAATCTGCCGTTTTGGTCGATCAGGTCTTTTTTCACCGCCACCGATACAATGTCGGCAAGGAACATATCGTGGCTGCCAAGCTCTATGATCTCACTCACGCGGCATTCAAGCGAGAGGGGGCATTCGGCAATCGAGGGCGCATCCACCGAAAAAGAAGTCTCCGCCGTCAGGTTACATACCTTGAATTTGTCAATATCCCTGCCCGAGCGCACACCGCAAAAATCGCAAGCCTTCACAAGCGTTGACGGCACAAGGTTGATCACAAACGAACCGCTGTTTTTGATCAGATCATACGAATAGCGTGATTTTCTAACCGAAATATAGGTTTTTGAGGGCTGGGTGTTGATAATACCTGTCCACGCCACCGTCATCACATTCGGTTTTTCCAACGTACCTGAGGACACCATGACCGCAGGCAGAGGCGCAAGCAGCGCGCCACCCTTCCATGAAACCTTTTCCATAGCTTACCCACCTTTTTTGTTTCTTCTGTCATTCTACCACATTTCGCCGCATTTTGCAACCGAAAGTTTTAAGAGGGAGTGACACTAGTGTAGTTTGGTCAAAGATGTGAGACAAAAAGTCTTGAAAGGTGAAAGGAAAAATTCCCACCTGTAGCGCAATGCACAAAAAAGAAAAATCAATTTTGTTTAAGCTGACAAAAATATTTTTTTAGAAAAATATTTGATGTCATTTTGCAAAAAAAATCGTCTTTATGTATGAAGTGAAACTTTCCATGATTGCAAAAGGAGGGATAGTATGACAAAAACCGTTCACCGAAAGACAAATTATGATATTAAGATCCAATACCCACTTCTCTTTCGCATATTGGGGGGCAAGGAGAGATAGACTTCTTGCCCCGCTAAATAGTTCTATCTTCACATATTGCAGTTGTACATACATCTATTATAAAAGAAAGGAAGATTCACCCAATGAAGAAACACACATTTTTCATCAAAATGCTTTCAGTCCTGCTTGCCCTGCTTTTAACCGTCTTTGTTGTACCCGCAACGGTGTATGCTGATGTCATTGATATGGTGACAGAAGCATTCAGTAACACTTCTTCGGATGCACCCCTGCCTGAAGCCTCGCCGTCGGATGTTGATTCCATTCTTACACGCGTAGGCGAGGATGTTTTTGAAGACAAAGACCTACGCGAAGAAAATGTAAAACACTTCCGACTTGCAGACGGAAGCTATTCCGCCTATCTTTACGATATGCCTGTACATATCCTTGACAAAAACGGCAAGTGGCAGGACATCGATAACACACTCGAAGACCAAAACCAAGAATTTGCCACACCGGATGCCAGAATCAAATTTGCCAAGAAAATCACAGGCAACCAAACGATTTTCACGCTTCACGAAGGCAATCATAAGCTGACGCTTTCGCTTGACGGCGCAATCAAAAAGACCACCGGTACAGCAATCAATACCGTGACCGAGTTTGATGAAAGCGCAACACTTTTGCAAAAACTCACAACGCTTGACCACTTGACCTCTCGCATTGTCTATGAAAACATCCTTGACGGCGTTGATATCGAATACGTAATCAAAAGCCGAAACATCAAGGAGAATATCATCGTCAAAGAATCCAAAGATAGCTACAGTTATACCTTTACTTTGGCGCTCAACAATCTTTCGGCTGCTTTGGCTGATGACGGATCGATAACTCTGTCCGATTCCGAATCGAATGATGCCATATACACCATTCCCGCTCCGACCGCAACCGATGCTGACGAAAGCCGCGCACCGAGCGGTAAAGTATATTACACTCTGACCGATCTGGGAAATCACAAGTATTCCCTGACTGTCACGGCAGATGCGGAATGGATGAATCACGCCGACCGTGCATTCCCTGTAACCATTGACCCACCGGTATGTGTTGCTTCAGCAAACAATATGATTGACACATATATTGATAGTGGAAGTCCCAATTTGTCTTACGGAAGTAATACTTATCTTTACGCCGGTAAATATACCAATACATCCGGAAACGAATATATTTCCTATTGGAAAGTTACCAGCTTGCCAACGCTCCCTGCAAAAGCCACCATTGTGTCTTCTACACTCTCACTGTATTGCGAGGATTTTTATACACAATATGACTCCAGTATTCATGTTGGATTGTATGAAGCTACAACCGCTTTCAGTGAAACAAGTACATGGAACACGCTTTCGCCTGCTACCGGCACACCTGACAGTTCACTTTTAATTGATTATGCCAAAGTGACTTCCCTTGATGAATACGAACGAATCTCGTGGGATATCACGCAGCTGTCTCGAAAATGGCATAAAAATGCCAACCAAAATAAGGGTATATATTTGAGAGGCGTAGATGCCTTTAGAGCGCGTGCTGTTTTTGCATCGAGAGAAGCCGGTTCGAATGCACCATTGTACGAAGTTAACTATCGTATCGTAAACGGAGTTGAATCGTATTGGTCGTATCAATCGCAAAATGCAGGACTTGCCGGAACAGGACACCTAAATATTGCCAAAGGCAACCTTACCTTTATGTTCGCCGGTTGGTCAACAGACGATGCAATTATGCCCTACACCCCTGTGCTTATATATAATACTACTCAAAGAAACGCCTATTTCAATTCAAGCGGTTACTCCACTTCGCTTGTAGGCAACACAGGGTATGGATGGAAACTCGATTCACAGCAATCCATTACAACCAAAACATATGCGAATAGCACCTCAACATCCACTCGATATTACATTTGGGTTGATGCCGACGGAACAGAACACGCTTTTATGCCGTACACGGATGAAAACGACAATACATTTTATTACGATGAAGATGGACTCGGTTTAACACTTACCTATGATTCCGGAATGACAAACGGAATCATGTTTAAAATTCAAGATTCGCATGGCTATACGATTTGTTTTGATGGATCAAAAAGACTGATCAAGGAAATTGATAGCTTTGGCAACGAACGCATTTACAATCGAGACAGTGAAAAAGTCACCTCGGTTTCGTTGAAACCGGCTGGAAGATCCGCGTTCACGCAAATCGAATACTCGTATTACAAGAGCAATAATACCATTGTGTTGACAGGAATTCGATATACCGGAACCAACAAATCCATTCGACTATATTATTCTTTGTATGGTTCAGGTGGAACAGTCAGCACAACTTCAACCGGATATTTGAGAAAAATCGAATATGTACACACAGATTCCAACACCAACAATACCGTTGTTGACGCCACGATAGAATACACTTATATAAATGGACTTTTGCATCTTGTAAGTGAAAACTTGTCTTCCTATCGTCTGGAGTACGGATATAATGATCAATATGCCGTAAGCTATGTATCTGAATATGGCATCGATGCTAATGGCACATCGATAGGACAAAAAATCTCTTTCACCTATTCTGACGGAAAGACCGTTTACCGTATGTCGGGTAGCGATGACGTGTATGGAAACGATGACGATATTTTGACAACACTTTTGTATGATAACAGCTGTCGTGCCATCTCCTCTTACGTGACCGATCTCGACGGCGAACATATTTATGGAAGCTCTACCGTTTCCTATGTTGAAAACACCGAAAGTGAAACCAAGCTTGCCAACAAAATCAAAACCGCTGCCAATAGTAGCACGCCAACACCCAATCTCCTAAAGGACGGTAGTTTTGAATTAATGTCTAACAGGCCGTGGTTGTCTGTCAATAACACCGCATTGGCTCGTGTCACCCCGGGTAAAAATCAATCTTATGCATTGCAAACCGTATTTGCATCCGGAAATACCTCTGCCGGATTTTCACAGTCGGTATATTTAAAACCCGGCATTTACACATTCTCAATTTATGTTAAACGAACCAACGGAACTGCAAACGCAACCGTAACACTCCCTACTCCGAGTGGAACAACAAACATAAAAGAAAGTGATATTCTTTCTTTTTCAAGCACCGGACTTTCTCCTAACGACTATGTTCAACTCAGTACCACTTTTGAGGTTACTACATCTTCCACTTACTCTTTGTCCGTAGGAATAGAGAAATCGCAAGCGATGGATGTGACAACATTTGTATTTGATGAAGCCGTTCTTGTTCAAAGCGGCGGTGCAGGTGTGACGTCATTGATTGAAGACGGAGGCTTTGAAGCCGGTAGCTGGAGCGGACAAAAGTGGGATAATGACTCCACACAACTGACGCAGACAGAGGCACACACCGGAAGATATGCGCTCGCACTGGAAAGCAACTTGAATGAGGTGGCAATCGTTGGTCAGACCGTCTATTTGATGGATACTGCCAAGAAAAACACCATCATGGGCAATTCAAGTTACGGAGAAAACACCGAAGTCAAATCCTTTGTTCTTTCTGCATGGGGAAAAGCCAATGGCGTCAAATTGAAAGAAGACTACCATTTTGGCATCGGTGTTTACGTTGATTTTGTAAAACCGGGAAGCTCTGTCGTTGAAAGCAAATACTATGATTTGTATTTCAGCGACGAGATCAGCGATTGGCAGTTCAACAGCATACCCATTATTTTAGAACCGTCACTTGGCTATCCCGTCAGTATGGAAATCATCTGCTCCTACGTTTACAATAACGGTGTTGCCTATTTTGATGATATCACACTGATTGAAAGCACCGAAACTGTGGATTACACCTACGATAGCGAAGGGCGCGTGATTGCCACCGTCAACGGCAATGGCTACTCGGATTCGCAAACGACTTACTACCCTTCTACGAATTCGGATGCTGCCGGCGAAGTACACAAAATCACTTATGCCGACGGCAGAAGTGTAGAATACACCTATGAGAATCACAAGCCGTCCTTTGAATACCACAACGATTCAGAGGGAAATGAGGTTCTGATCAACTATACGCAATACAATACGTGGGGTCAGCCGACCTATGTAGGTACAGTATCGGAAAACGACGAGTTTGTCACTCAAATTTATACCTACTCTGATGATACGGAAATCTTTGGTAAAGTATTGACATTAGAAGATACCACGGGCTTGATTGCCACCTATCATTACGATACCACCACCCGTCTTCTCATGGCAATTACCTTCTCTGACGGAACCGGCAGAGCCTATTCCTACGATGCTTTGGGAAGACAAATAGAAGTAAAACCCGCAACAGTCAGCGGCACAAACTACACACCAACCGAAAACGCCGAAGAGGTATCGTTTGTTTATAGCGACAGTTCGCTGACACAGATTCAAACAGCTTCCACAACCTATCATTTTGCATATGATATCTACGGGAACAGAAAATCAGTTGCGGTCGGTACAAACAATATTGCATATTATATTTACAATTCCTACAACGGCAAATTACTGTATACCGTTTACGGAAACGGGTATGTGGAAAAAAACATCTATGATTCTCTTGAAAGAATCAGCAAAGTATGCTATACTCAAATTAGCGGAACACTTCCCACCAACGATGCAGCATACGACGCGTACACATATACCGATTTGTATGAATATGTGTACGACAGTAGAGGTTATCTTTCCACACTGATCGATTACGTTGCTAAAAAACAGTATTCCTACGAGTATGACAGCGACGGCAAGCCGATTCGTTCGATTCGCTATGACCGAGCAAACGGAATCGTCACAGCGGATTATTACCAAACCGCGGTATATAACACCTTCGGCGAACTCTCCCAAACCGTAAGTTCCTATCGACTGAACAACCTTTCATACACCGATACACGCACGTATGTGTATGATGAGCAGCACCGCCTGCAAACCCTTTACTTGGGAGCCGAAAACGCAGCCAACCGTATCACCTATACCTATGACACGTTGCAACGGTTAAACCAAGTCAACACGACCTACAACGGTGTAACGATTGCCAATACATACACATATCACACGGCAGACGGAAGCTACGGTGAGACCGAAACCTCATGGGTAGAAAGCTTTGTTTCCTCAATTCAAAACGGAAGCACTTCTCAAAACACAGCTTTTGCCTACACCTACGATACCAAAGGTAATATCACAGCAATCAGACAGGATGGAGTTTTGAAATATTCGTATGAATATGATGACATCGATCAGCTGATTCGTGAAAACAACGTGGTTGCAGGCAAGACCTATCTTTATACCTACGACAATGCGGGTAATATCACGAGCAAAAAGACCTACCCCTATACGATAGCATCAACCGCAAGTGTTGCGAGTAAAACCCCAACGGCAACCTATACTTATACCTACGAGGATGCCAATTGGGGCGACAGACTTTCATCCTACCGCGACGTACCGTTTGCTTATGATTCGCTTGGCAACCCGTTGATCTATTATAACGGCACAAGCTACACCATGCAATGGCAAAACGGCAGACAGCTTACAAGCGCCGCCAAAGGCAGTACAATCTATACTTTTACCTACGACGCCGAGGGCAGACGCACAAGCAAGCGGTGGAGCAGCGGTCGTATCATTCTGTATGTATGGGACGGCGATCTTTTGATCGGTGAATACGTCGTAGGACAGAAGAATGTCACCTACACCTACGATGCAACCGGTTCGCCCGTCGGCTTCACTTACACCGATCTCACCGGTTACTACGAAGGCGGTGTGCCGTGTAGCTTCCTCTATCGCAAGAACGCGCAAGGCGATATCATCGGCATTGTGGATTCGTCCGGCAACGAGTTTGTCAAGTACAACTATGATGCCTGGGGCAATCTCATCAGCTACACCATGCACGGAGACGGGCTGTATTCGCTGCATTATAATCTTGCCGAAGATAATCCCTTCCGCTATAGAGGCTACTATTACGATAGAGAAACGGGATTCTACTACCTCAACAGCCGCTACTATGACCCTGCGATTGGTAGATTTATCAATGCGGATTCACAGTTAAATATCGGCGAAGGCGTATTAGGTTGTAATATGTATGCCTACTGCCTTAACAATCCGGTGAACGGGTACGACCCTTGTGGAACATGTTTCCATCGTTGGGACTTTTGGAATGACTGTGATAAATGCGGTGGAAAAAATTTGGGAACAAAATTTGTCGATGCGGTCTCAGCAGCTGGTAGTGCTGTCGTATCTGCCGGAAAAGCAGTAGGTAACTTTGCTGTAACTGCTGGGAAAGCAGTAGGTAGCTTTGCTGTAACTGCTGGGAAAGCAGTAGGTAGCTTTGCTGTAACTGCTGGGAAAGCAGTAGGTAACTTTGCTGTAACTGTTGGGGAAGCAGTAGGTAACTTTGCTGTAACTACTGGGAAAGCAGCGAGAGATTTTGTAGTTGATAGGTTTTCTACTCTGGAAAAGGCATCGAATACATTGAGTGCCTTAGGATGGGCATTGGATGCATCCGCTACGTATTGTGGAGGGGTCGCTGCTAATTTATCCATTCCAACTCTTGGTATGAGTATTCCAACAGCAGGAACGGCTGCAGCGATTCTAGCAATAGCATCCTTGCCTTTTCATGGAGCGGCATTAATAATAGACATTCTTAATGAGGAGTGATATATGATGAAGAAGAAAACTTTTTTTATAACTAATATTTGTATAGTGCTGTTGTTTGCTATATATTTGGTAACTGCGTTGTTTGTCGATTATCCAAAACATGTAAAAATAATTATTTTATCAGTATATTTTTTATATGCAGTAATGCGAGCCATTTATTTTATTAAACAGTATAGAAAATGACGAAAACCACTAACAAAACAGTAACACAGGGGACGGTTCTCTGAGTAGCACAGGGGATTGTTCTCTGTGTTGCGAGAATTAGTTCAATTTTTAATTAAAAAGCGGGTTTTTCTGTGTTACAGGATTTATATTTAGGGTAAACCTGCACTATGGTATGGAGAAATGAACCAAACACCAAAGGGAGTGTTACAAAATGCGATATATTTTCCGAGAATACAACGAAATCAATGACGAAAAAAGTTACGATATATCGGGCAGTGATTACGCCAAACTTATCCGATACTGCGCAACGCACGCTTCGTATTTCTCATTAAGAAAAATGCATGAAACCACGCCTGTTTGTGCGCTTTTAAATCAATATACCATTTGTCCACCACCATCTTGTTTGGAAACAGAACCACCGTATGTTTATGTTTATCCAAATGATAATGGAGCACCACCGCCTTTTCAACCATACGATATTTTCTATCGAGTTTGTTTTGAATCTGTTTCAATTCTGATTGATAAAATTTCATCCGTATTTTCGTATCTTTGGGACGAACAGCATTTTAATCCCCCTGAAAATCTGACATTTTATCGTTTGGACGGTAGTGTTCTTTTCTCCTCGGTGACGCACGATGGTATTTGTTGGCTCACTCCAAAAGAATATGAAGAAAAACCAAATTCTATTTTGAGTGAGCACTGGGAAATAAATGACTTATAACAGCAGTACGTCAAGTCAAAAAAGAATGTTTGGTCGGATTTAATCGTCGTTAAGTCCTGACATTGGCAACCATGCTTTTATGATTTCGGAAATACTCCTGCAAAATGCTTGCTCTCGCCGCTCACGAACACGCAAAATTTCATTTGTTCGGCGAAACAA
>JAFXJX010000106.1 GCA_017532025.1 Clostridia bacterium
AGGAAAGCGGAAAACTGATCTGGAAGTGCCCCCAGTGCGGCAATACCGATCAAAACAAAATGAACATCGCCCGCCGAACCTGCGGCTACATCGGCACCCAATACTGGAATCAGGGCCGGACGCAGGAAATTAAAGATCGGGTTTTGCACCTGTAAACAAAGCACAGCCGCCTACATCATCGTAGGCGGCTGCTTTTATTTGTTCGTTAAATTGAATTTGTTTTCCAATTTATCACCATTATGAAATCAAGAATGTTCCAAACTCTTTTTCACTCATCACATAGATTTTATCGCGATCTTTGCTATGTACAGATGAAAAAAGTCCATCGTCAAGCCCTGTTATAGTAGCTGGCTTGCCCTTGATAACAACAATAGTAATAACTCCTTTTTCGAAGGTTGGCTTTAGTAAAAATTGTTTTTCACGGTACGGATGGCTCATACCACCAAACGGATAAAGCTGCTCCCATATAATATCTCCGCTGTCCTTACAATGAATTACCGTGGCTTTATTTGCTTTAGGGGTTATGTAAATCTTAAAAGGATGGTTTTGGTAGGTAAAACGATATAGGGTATAATGTTTTTTGACTTTTTCAACAATATTCTGCTTTTTTAAATACGACAATATCGGATTCCTTTTATACATACGCAGACCTCCTGTAATTGGCGCCATTATGTTCAAGTCTTGCGGATTGTTTGCGTGCTTGCTTCCAAGAAACCATAACGGGTGCGATAATACCTATCAGTGCATACCCAAATTCCATTTACATATCCTTCTTTTGGTATGCGATATAAATCAGCGGTGTTTTGCCAATGACCACAGGGTAAGGCAATAGTTCCTTGTTCACGATTGCGATAAGCTGTGCTTTCACATAAGCACCCATCGTTCCCGCGTGAACGAAATATGCTGCTTCATCCACGTGCTTGGGGACATGGTTTTTGGTCTTCGACCAAAGCTTGCGTAGGTCATCTGACAGCAGATCAAAAAGTTCCTTCTTGATTGCTTCACAAACGGGATTCCAATGATTCGTTACCTCGGTGAAAGGCAATGCCGGAATATCCAGTTTTATCTCGCCGTCTGCATCACGCTTCAATATGCAAAGCTTTTCAAATTCTGGAATCAACTCATAAACAAGCTCGTTATCGGTTTTTACATTACAAGGCAGCAAGGATGCATAAAATCGCAGAATGCTCTGCAGGGAGCATCTGTATTTGAACTGATTGTATGCCCAATGTGCATCACCGAAAACCGATTGACAGTCGAACATCTGACAATCAAACTTGCCATCTTTATTAGCGCGGTATCCGACATACACTGGACCGGATCCATCGTATGGGTTATCCCGCTTTTGATTGCGTTCGTAAACTGTTACAGTCGCAAGCCATCTTCCTGCATCGGGACGGTCAGGCGGTTGCTTTGGCGTGTAGGCTGAATCTGGACGGCTTTTGAGCAAAACATCATGTAGCATCTGATTCATAACAAACAAAAGCATGGTTGCTTTTTGCTTGTCGGACATCTCTGCAAAGTCAGCTCGCTTGGTAAGCGGTTCAAGGTGCTTCCAAACGATCTCCCATACGCGAGAAGCATATTTGTCGGCAAGCTTTTCTTGCGCAGGCATATCACCAAAGGCATCCTCATATTTTCGCAAAAAGCAGCGAGTATAGACAAGCCCTCCCGCAGTCCTACCCATCAACTCACCTTGAATCAAAACATCAATGATAGGCTCAATATACGCGCTGGGCATCCCCATCGTATCGGCAATGCCGCGTACCGATACAGGATTTTCATATGCCAAATTTAAAATATTGACTTCAATATCGGAGCGCATGAGCGAGAATGGCTCTCCGTTAAGTCCACCATTACCCCATATACCAATAGAGGCGGTTTTAGGTTCATAGCTGATCTGCGAATACTTTTTCATATTTTCAAGTCCCTCTTTGATCTGATCTCTTGCCGTGGACAGACGGGATAATACCGTTCCGCGCGGGATTCCGAGTTCTTTGGAAATCTGATTTACCGTTTGTCCGTGAACATAGTGGCGCACCGTAACCTCACGGTAAATTCGGATCAGACGTCCGATCTCGCGGCGTACCGCTTCGTATTCCTCAGCCTTACGCTCGGATTCTTCCCTTTCCGCAAATATGTTGCATGGTTCTGTTATTATACCGTCGGAGTATTCCACATATTCTGCGTTGTACTTTTCACGAAGCCATGCATTGTATTTATTCTTGAGAACTGTAGCCAAAAAGCCTTTTGGGTATTCTATGCTTTCGCCCTTGCTGATTTTTACAATCAAAGATGTAAGCGTATCTTGTACCAAGGTGTCAATGTCAGCGCAATCGTTATATTGCTTTTCGGCAAGGTGATAGAGATAATCCAGGTATTCTCCGCATTGTTTTTCAAAATCCTTGTCAAACCCGATCATAGAGGTTCCTCCTTTCTGCCGTCAATGGCTGTTTTCACCCTATTAGTTGCAGAAAAATATGTTTGATTCGCTGTTTTGATAAATTTATATCATAAAATTATGAATTAGTCTAATCAAGCACGCCTTTTTGTGCGCTTGGTGTTGGATTGACCGCCTCATATATCTTACCGTCCACATGCTATGCTTGCCGCAGACGCGAGCATCGGGAAAGCGGAGAATGAATATAAAAGTAAGCGTTTCCTGTCAAGACAAATTCACAACTGCATGCTATGATGATATCACAAACATACAGCTGGACGTTTGAATCAAAGATTAGGAGGGCTATTCATGGAAAATAGCGAGCTTATTACAAAAGCATTAAATTATATCAAATCCGAGAACAAGAAAAGTGATATTACCATTGATGATGTGGCCACCCATGCCGGCTTTTCTACGGATTACTTCAATCGTATTTTCTTTGCGCATACCGGATTTAATATTATGGAATACGTGCGTTTCAGCCGTTTGAAAAAGGCTGCCAATCTTTTGAGGGGAACTGACAACGATATTCTTGACATTGCTTTGGATTGCGGATATGAAGCACATGAAAGCTTTTCAAGAGCTTTCAAAAATCAGTACGGTATGTCACCGAGTGAATACAGAAAGAAGTACGAAAAGGTAGAAGCATATTACGGTGATTTTTATAACGATACAATAGGCGCAAGACTCTTGCATGAATTCAAGGATTTTAAGATTGCTGATAGCGGTGAAGTGATTGACTATCTGCTTGAAACCGATGCGCTTCGCTACGGATATACTGCCGTTTGTTTCCGTGTCAACGGCGGTGCCGCACTATACAACGGTGAAGATTTCAGAGACGGGTTCGTTTGGTTTACCGAGTGGGATAATTGCTTTGAAGGAGAGATCATATGCGACGATTGGGATAAAATTGCCGAATATAAAAAGATATTCTCTGACCAGCGCTTTGACATGATTCTGTACACTTTGGAGACCGATGAAGAAATAAAAGAAGAATTTTCAAAGCGTGGAGTAACTGTTGGTAGTATCAATCGACGCCAAAGCAATATCTATACAGGGGAGCCGTATGTACTCACTCCCATAGAAGATATTACCATGCGGCTTATCAGATACGAGGACGTTGATCTCGTTGGAAAATACTATTCGGAAAGAAATCCTGACAAGGGAAGTAATTCTCCGAGATTAAAGTATTTAAAGCATGCGCTTCATCAAAGAGATGTAATCGGTAATACGGAACACTCCGTATTCATGTTCGGCATATTCAAAGGCGATCGCTTGATTGGAGTCAGCGCGGGTGGAATACAGAATGCTCATGGCTTTGTTATAAACAACTGCGTAGTGACTTCCGTTTTGCGTGAATATGAAACGGAGGAACTGTATCAATACGCTTTCAAATTTGTCACCAATGCCGCTCTTGAAAAAGGCGCGTTGCCGGTTGACGATACGCAAACACCAAATACCCCAAACGAAAACAAAAGCGGTATGTTTAACTCCACAGAACTCGGTTATAGAACTATAACAAATGAATGTGTTTTGAAATAATCTCTCGCCCCGCCTCGCGCGGGGCTTCGCTTTTGTGTCAACAAAAGCAGCGCTTGTTAGGAAAATTGACAAGGCATAGATGAACATATAGAAAGGCTCCCTTGTGCAAAGGGAGCTGACGCCGAAGGCGGCTGAGGGATTGTTTTACGATGATATTTTGTTTTTACAATCCCTCCGTCACGGCAAGCCGTGACACCTCGGCTTATTACCGCCCGATAGTAACAAAAAGGAGTACGAACAAAATTGCTCGTACTCCTTTTGTGTTTGCGGTAGGTCAAAACCTGCTTTATGGAAGGCACCACTTCGGGGGATTTTTTATATCGTATCAAGCAGTTCGCGGAAGGCTTTGACGGCAAAGTCGAAGGCTTCGCGGTTGGTGGCAAAGCGGCGGTTTTGCAGAATTGTTTCCGCATCCTTGCCAGAAAGGGAAGAAAGCCCTGTGAAAGCGTGAAGGTGCGGCTCAAGCGTTGCGACCTTGCCGCCACGGGCGATGAAGTCTGAAACGATTGTTTTGAGATTACCCTTGCCGTAGCCTGCAGGCACGACTTTTCCGTCAGAGAGCGCGTCTTTGATATGCAGATACTGCACAGACTCTTTGAGCATCTCCCATGCGGCAAGGGTATCCACACCGCACTGAATGAAATTGGCGGGATCAAAGACCGAGCTAAGATTCGGCACTTTTTCAATCAGGGTGCGGCAACGCTCGGCAGTATCGCCGAAAATACCTTTTTCGTTTTCGTGGCAGAGGGTGATGCCCGAATCTTTGGCAAGGGATGCGAAAGCCGAAAGGCGGCGGATGACTTCTTCTTCGGCATTCTCGAGCGTGTTCCATTCAAAAAAGCTGAACAGACGAATGCATTTAGCACCTGTTGCCTTGGCGATGTTCAAGGTGTTTTCAAAACGGGCGAGTTCTTTTTCAAAGGGCTGATGCAGTTTGACCTTGCCAATCGGCGAGCCGATCGAATAGACAGAAATGCCGTTTGCGGCAAGCTCTTTGGCAACAGCTTCGGCTTCGCCCGGCGTGTGGTCGCTGATGTTTTTGCCGTTCACGCCGCGCAGTTCGATATAGGGAATCTTGTTTTCACAAAGGGCAGCGATCTGCTCGGTAAGTGTTGCGCCTGCTTCGTCGGCAAAGGCGGAAAGGATGAGTGTTTCGTTTGTCATAGCATCACCAATTGACCGTCCAGCGTGCGGTATGGTCGGAGTCGTTTTCCGAGGGGAGCGCGTGCTTTTCGGTCTCCTTTTCTTGTTTTTCTTGCAGGAGTTTGTTGTAAAGGGCATCGTCAATCGGCAAGGAAACTGTGGTGTTTGTCCACGCCGAAAGATAGGCAGCGCTTGTGAGCATCACCTGGCGGATGCCATCCTTGCCCGGGGCAAGTAGTGACGTGCCGTCGAGGATGGATGAAACAAAGTTTTCAAGAATACCGCAGTGTGCGGTGTCGGGTTTATCGGATGTGTATTCGCTGTATTCGTAAGGGATCTTCGGCATACTCACCGAAGAAGAAAAGCGGACGGTTTTTTCATTTTGAAGAAGCTTGTGGTATTTGAGTTTGCCTTCCTCGATGACGATTTTGCCGCTATCTCCCACAAGCTCAAGGCGGTTTGTGCCGGGGTATTCGCCTGTGCCGGTGATAAACTGCATGGTGGCGCCGTTTTCGTATTCACCATGGATCATGGCAAAATCTTCTACCGAAATATTATGATAGCGACCCTCGTGGCAAAAGGCGGAGACTGTTTTGGGCATACCGAACAGCCATGCGGCAATGTCAAGATTGTGGGGGGATTGGTTGGTTAAAACCCCGCCGCCTTCGCCTTGCCAAGTAGCGCGCCAAGCACCCGAATCGTAATAGCTTTGCGTGCGGTACCAATTGGTGACGATCCATGTGAGGCGTTTTTTCTCACCGAGTGCGCCGCTATCCACAAGTTCCTTGGCTTTTTGAAAAAGCGAATGGGTGCGCTGATTGAACATGATGCCAAAGACCTTGCCGCTTTTTTCTGCCGCAAGATTCATGGCTTTGACGTCTGAGGGGCGAATGCCTGCCGGCTTTTCGGTCAGCACGTGAAGCCCATGCTCAAAGGCGGCAATTGCCATTTCGCAGTGGAGCTTATGCGGTGTGGCAATGAGCAAAGCATCGATGTCGGCGTGCTGCAGCATATCGTCAAGGGAGGAAAAAAGAGGAATGCTCGGAAAGCAATCACCCGCCTTTTGGCGCTTTGATGCGTCAATATCGCAGATTGCTGCAAGGTTGGCACGGGGAATTTTATGATCACAAAGGTTCTTTGCGTGCATACTGCCGATGTTGCCGTAACCGACGAGACCGATGCGAATTTTCCGTTCGGACATTTCGACCCCTCCTTTTTTCATCTTACGCTTCTATTATACATGATTTTTTGATAATGTAAAGTGTTAGTTTTCAAAAAATCTTGCGAAGTGGCATCGGATATGCTATAATGGCGATATTATGAGGAAGGCGGTTTTAATATGAAACAGGACGATTTGATATTGAAACGGCATCTTGCCGATCTTTCTAAACGGGCGTATATGGGTGGGTATTACGTGTATTCCGACTTTTTGTCGCCCGCCGAGCAATCGCTTCTATCCGAATGCCAAAGAGAAGGCTTGGTGGGTGTGTATTCACTCTGCGGCGGATACGACGGAGCAGAGCGCAGAATGGCTGTTTTTGGCTGTGAGAGCGAGTTTGGCTATCCGCCCGAAGTTCCTGCTGCTTGGCTGGAGATCGCGCCTGTGGCGAAGAAATTTGCCGAAGACCTTTCACACCGTGACTTTCTCGGCGCCTTGATGGGGCTTGGGATTACACGAGACCTTCTTGGCGATATTCTCGTTGTGGACGGCGAGGCGTTTTTGTTTGCCACCGAGAGCATTCACCCTTATCTTTTGGAAAACCTCGACGAGGTGAAGCACACGAAAGTCTCTTGCACACCGATCGACGCGCCGCCTGCGGTGGCGGTGGCACTTCCCGACG
Source organism: Clostridia bacterium (assembly GCA_017532025.1). Taxonomy (GTDB): domain Bacteria; phylum Bacillota; class Clostridia; order Oscillospirales; family CAG-272; genus RGIG1993. Next base: position 6,967 of record JAFXJX010000106.1, read on the forward strand.
AAGCGGTGTTTGTGGTGGCAGGAGAGCGCCTTGACGCGTTTGTGGCGGCAGTTTACAAGCTTTCGCGCTCGGAAAGCGCTTCTCTGATTGAAAAGGGCTTGGTTGCCATTGACGGTAAGGTGACTGAAAAGGTGTCGGCTACGCCGCGCGAGGGTGCGATGATTTCGGTGCGCGGATACGGGCGTTTTTTGTACGTGGGTATCTGCGGCGACACGCGCAAAGGCAAAATCCGCATCACGGCAAGGGTATATTGAAATGAACTGATGTAGGGGCGACCCTGTGTGGTCGCCCGCCATAATCAAATCATGTTAGATTTTACTTGATTGTGACGGGCGACCACACAGGGTCGCCCCTACGAGTTATTGAACGGTAAGACTCACACCTGCGGTCAGGGTGATGGGGGAAGCAAACTTGATGGCAAGATGCTCTTTTTCTTTTTTGACGGTAAAGGAAAGCGGTGTACCTGAAAGTGTGATGCTTTGAACGCTCGTTTCTTTGGTAAGGCGGAGGGTTTGCAGGGTGATTCTTCCTTCGGTGATAGAAAGAATTACGCCATCATTTTTCTTTTCAAAACAGCCCATGCCCTCGGCGGTGAAGACGGGGAAGCGATATTCTGTTTCCTTTAAGCAAGGTGCTAAGGTGAGAATACCTTTTTCACAATCATACGAAAAACCGCTGACCGCAAGGAGGGTAGCAAAGGAGGAAAGCGGTCGGGTGTAGCGGAAACCGCATTCCCAATGGTTGAAGAAGTAGCCGAGACGCCCTTGACATTCGTGCACCGTTTCGATGAGGTCGGTTGCTTTTGCGTGCTCGCCCACTTTATCAAGGGCAGCGGCAAAGAGATAGGCAATGCCTGTCCAATGTGCTTCTACCTGACAGTTTTGGTAGGTGAACATGGTGGGCTGTGTACCCTTGGGGCAGGTGGCGTTGACAAGTCCTTCGCCTTTTATGACGTTATACTTGTGGATATAGCGGATCACGTCTTTGAGACGGCTCTTGGGGAGATTTCCTTCAAGACCGATGAGATGCAGAAAAATTTCACCGTCAAGCTGATCGCTCATCAGGCAAGCGTCGCGCTCGTCACCGTCTTTCCAAAGGTCATAGTATTTGCCGTTATACAGGAGTGTTTCCACGGAGTTTGTTCCTTTTTCAAGAAGCGCTTGCCATTTGGCTTTGCTTTGGCTGTCTTCCACACAGTCAGCAAGGTAAATGGCGGCCTTCAGTGCGCCAAGCCACAAAAAGGCAATGTAGGCGGGCGTGCCGCGAAAACGCCAAGCATCGTAGGTGTTGGCGCCTGTATCGGTATCGGGCAGTCCGTCTCCGTTTTGGTCAAGTCTTGCCGTGGCGTCCATGGCGGAAACGATGCCTGTCCAAAGGTGCTTCAGTTGTTCTTTGTCGCCGTGCAACAAATAGTCACGCGCGGCAAGCAGGACATATTGCGGGTTCATATCCACGCGGTGGAATCCGTTATCCACGTGATAAAGGTCGGGTCTGAAAAAGTGCGGCATTCTGCCGTCTTCACGCTGAAACTCCGCTGTCATGCGCATTTGGATTTTTTGCAGTTCAGGAAAGAGCGCGGCAAGAGAAAACGAGGCATGATACGTGATATCGGTGGTGGCAAAGCCGCAATAGCCAAGCCCCTCCCACAGACCGAAGCGCTTGTCTTTGATCCACCAGGAGTCTTTCACAATCGTGCCGAGATGGAGTGACCACGCATCGGGATAGCAGTCGGGAAGCGAGGTGTTGTACAAAAGGCGCGAAAAACTTTGCGCGGCGCGGAAAACAGCATCGTACTTTTTGATCATGGCGCGGTTAACGTCGCGCGCATCCTGATAGAGATTGGTATAGTAATGCCCAAGGAGTCTGCCTTCTTGATTGAAGTGGTTGGGGAAATACCACGAGAAGACAAGGCGCACGGTTTTGCTCTCGTGCGGTTTCAGGCTGATCGTATTGGCAAGGGCAAGTGCGGCAAAGGGTTTTTCTCTGCCGCGCGAAATATCGCGCACCTGACGGGCGCAGATGGCAATGAACTCGCGCTTTTGTGCCGAATCGGCAGGATATGTGGGGTAAACGGCGCGGATGCGGTCAAGCAGGCTGTTGGCAAACGCATAGCGGGCTAAGGTGGCAAGGCGGGCATCGAGTGCTTCTTCGCTTTCGGCTTCACTCAGCGTGAAGAAATCGTCTACAAGAGCCTCGGTTGCCTCGGTATTGGGCAGACAGCCGCTTTTGATAAAAGGGAAGAGGAATGATTCTTGCGCAAGACCGTAAGGCGAGTGGGAAACATACTCGTCAAGATAGCGCGTGTAATCGCCGAGAAGATAGCTTGTTTTGCCGTCCCCCGTAATAGAAAGCGCAAGGGAGCCGTCGTTGGCGGCACTTGTTTCTTTTGGGAAAACCGAAATGCAGGTGGCGCCGTTCTGTTTGGAGAGAGAATGCGTTTCTCCCGCCGGATTGCAGAAATTGGTTTTGAGTTTGGCACAAAGCGAGGTTTTGACGGTGTGATCGGTGGGGTTTTGGAAAATGAACTCCACCGAAAAGGCGGGAGATGCCGACAAGTCCTCATGATGCGGCACAAAGGGTGAAGTGAAACGGGATTTGACCAAAACAGGCAGGTCGCGGTCGTGATAGGTAAGCTCGGCCGTGGGGAAACGGCAATCAAAGTCGATTTCTTCCACAGGTTTTACCTTGGTGAACAAACGGTGGGTGAATTCGTCCGGATGGCAGTGATACCCGAGTCGGCGGCAAAGGATGCCGTTTTGTTTATCTTCGGTGCGCACAAAAAAGGAAAGTGCGCCAACGAACTCTTCGCCGTCATCAACCTTCTCTTCGAAATGGCAGGTTGTCCAGCGTTCGGTGTTGTAGATTTGCCATTCGTGCAGTTCTCCGTCGGGGAGAAGCTCGATTGAGCCTGTGCCGATGCCACCCAGCACCATGCCGCTTTGCTGTTTGATTCTTTCTTTGAAGTGTGCCATACGTGCCTCCACATTCTTTTGATGCCTATATTGTAGCACACCTTGACGGTTTTGTAAAGAAAAAAGAGTTCCTTGTGAAAGGAACTCTTTTTGGTTATTTATAGATCATATACTCGGTGATGCCGCCGTAAGAGAAGGTTTTGTATTCGAATCTTGCATCGTTTGTGAGGTGTTCTTTGACGGAGAAGAGGGTGTCTTCGGTCTGGATGACGGAAAATTGGATCTCGGTTCCTTCTTCGGCATCAAAGGCAGCAAGCATTTCGTCAAGTGCTTCTTCGCTGACAACGGCGATGGGATGACCTGCATAAGTGAGCTTTTGCGAATACAAAAGGGGAATTCCTGTGGCGAAGGGCAGATCTCCATACATTTTGGTGTAACCGGTTTCGTAGGGCCAACGCGTTTGGGCTGTTGTGACGAACTGATTGCACTTGATGAGATACTGTTCGTTGGTGTTATAAGCCTGTTCGGTATCGCTGTGATAAAAGAGTCCGTCCGAACCGCGGAAGATGACGAATGCGTGTGAGCCGTAGCCGCCAAGACCGAGGTTATCAATGGCATTTTCGGTATATTTGTGAATGAACATACGGTAGGCTTCAATACCCTCGATGCGTAAAAGAATGAGGTAAGATTTGGCAAAGGAGCAGCAGACGGCGAGGTTGTCAAACAATGCGCCTTCGGCATGGAAGGAGTTGAGCGTGGCGGCACGCGAATCGGGAAAATGCTCTCTGTCTTCGGGATAGAGATAGTGGGTGTAGTCTTCGTCATAGGTGATGTTTTGTGCAAACCATGAATAGATGGCAAAGGCTTTTTCTTCAATCGACATACCGTCGCAAACGACCTCGCGTAAGATCTCCTTGGCGCGCTCAAGCGCTCTGTCGGCAGGCGAGCCTGCTACGGGAATCGGTACATATTCGTGTTCAAGCGCGTACCAGAGCTGTTGGGTGTTCCAAATGCCGGTGACAGTTTTTTCGTAGCGAAGATAGGCAAAATCGTCAAAATCGTCGGCGCGTTTGGTATAGCCTGTTTTATCCGAATCAAACTCCACAAGCGAGGTATAGCGGTCAACCGTAACAGGCTCTTTGGCGTTGCTTTTGGTGGCAAGAGCGTAGGGAATCAGCTCGATGACCAAAGTATCGCCGTCGGTTTCAAAATAGCCTGTGATGCCGACTGCTGAGCGGATCAGCTCAGAGTACCAATAGACCTCGTTGATCTCCCACTGTGCCGTTTTGTGCGGATAGTTCAGCTTGACGCGGAAACGGTGGCGCACAAAGGATGTATAGTCGATTTGATAAAAGGCGTAGTAATCGATGATGGCGGCAAGCTCTTCGTAGCTTGCGGCTTCGGTGAGTGAGATAGGAGCTGTGAGCGTGAGATCACCAAAATGATAGGCAAGGTCGGCGGCAAGATTCTTTTCCGATTCCTGCCAACGGGCGTCACTTGTGGGGATGGTGACAAGCTTTTGGGTGACGTTGTCGATAGCGGCTTTGATTTCGTCTTTGGTTTCGCAGCGCCCGATCGCATAAACGGCGTTGCTGACTTCAATATCAAGCGCAAGTCGATCCTCTTCCCAATAGTTACTTGGGATCAGTGTGTTCTTGACGATGGTGCTTGCCAGCTTTTTGAGATCGGCGAGTGCGTCGCTGCTGTTTTCGATTAAGCCAAAGAGATATTCGCTTGCTTTTTTGTTAACTTCCTCTTTGGTAGCCAGTGCTGTTAAGCTATCTTCAAGTGCTTCAAGATTGCCCGGCGGAACGCCGTATTCGTTTGCGGTTTGGAAAACGGTTTCAAGAAGGTCGGCAATCAGACCTTCTTTTTCTTCTGCATAGTAGGAAGCATCGGTGCGAAGGGCATCAAGACGGGCCACAATGCTGTGATACAGCGCATCGAGGGTGGCGGCATCGGAGAGGGCTTCTGCTTCTTCTGCGAAGCTTGCGATCAGCGCATCGATCTCCTTTTGCTCTTTTTCGCGGTACAAAACAGGATTGTGAAGACCGAGCAGCTCGGCGGCAAGTGCTTCTTTTCGTTCTTCAAACTCTTCGGCAAGGTACATGGCATCGGTTTTCAATGCGTACACATCAGCCTGAAAATGGCGGAAGAGTGTATCCATCGTTTCGGCATCCTCTGCCGCTTGAATCTCGTTTTGGTAGTAGGTAAGAAGCTGTTTGAGCGTTTCTTGCTCAGCCTTTCGGTAATCGTCAAGCGAAACGTGGCTTGCAAGCGAGGTCAAAAACTCTTGGCGCACAAGAAATAAGCTTGTGGGAATTTCGCGGATTGCCGCCTCGTGACGAAGGAACACTTCTTCAAGCGAATCAAGTGTTGTGCATTCGTTCAACTCATTGATGGCATCTTGCAGAAGCATTTCAAAAAGCTTTCGGTTTTCTTCGGTATAATAATCGGGGTCAGAAAGACTTTCGATCTGTTCAATGGCTTCCTTGCGTTTTTCTTCCAATGTTTTTGTCTCTTTGTCATCTGTATAGCGATGGTAGGTGACAAAGGAGCAAGAAGTCAAAAGAAACAGGAAAACCAAGAGAAACAGAGAAAGCAGGATGTGTTTTGTGTGTTTCATGGGGTGTCCTCTTTGGAGAAGGTTACGAATTTATCTTCATAGCGGCTCCAGGTGTAGCCTGCTATGTAGTTGCCGTCTTCGGGAATAAAGATCTTGACAGAGCGCGATGCGCCGTCAAGAAGCCCTGTGAGGGGCGGTGCGATGTGGTTACCGTCGGTTGCGTAAAGATAGATGCCTTCGAGTGAAATGCATCCGTTGAAGGCGTTCTTTTCAAGACTTTTGTAGGTGATGCCGATATGGATGCGAACAAGGTCTGTGCATCCGAGAAGCGCGTTTTCGGCAAGGGCTGTGACATTTTTTCCGTTATAGACCGAGGGGAGAATCACTTCCGTCATGCCGAGGTGTTCGGCTTTTACGCCTGTGATTTTGTAGGTGTTGCCTTCTTCTTCGTAAGTGAAGTAATCGACGTAGTCGATATTCGGCTTGCCGTTATATTTGTCAAAGGGTACAAGATCGCCGCCCGAAACAGGGACATCCACCACCACATCGGAAGCAAGCGGCGGGGCATCGGGTACTTCAATGGAAGAGAATGCCTCTCTACCGAGCGCTTCTTTTAAGAGCAGGGTGATGCGATCGGTAAAAGCAAGAGCGCCCGAGGCATTCAGGTGAAAATTGGTATCGTAAAAATAGCCTTTTTCAAGGAAGTAATCCTCCACCGAGCCGAGAAGCGGACAATGGAGGGCTTCTTTCAGCTTGCTTTCAAATTCGGCACGCTTATTCTGTGAGGAACGAACAGCGGCGAGGTTGGCAGGCGCAAAGCCGAAATAAACGGTGGCTTTTTTGTCTTTACAGTCGGCAACAAAGTCGTTGACGTAATCGATAAAGTCTTGATTTAAGAGTGTATCATCGGTTATGATTGTCATATTGACATCAAAGCCGTTGTTCATGATGTTGTTTTCGCGCTCGGCGTATTCAATATCGCCCCAAGCGTTGATCGAATCGGCGCGGTACACGCCATCGGGGTCAAGAATGGTGTCGCTTGCGGCATAGCTGATTTTATCAAAGCTGTAGCCAAAGTATTGGTAAAAGGTGGAGACTTGGTTGCCGAGGGGGAGCGAAGAAAGCGATGCGTGTATGCCGTCTGTTGCCTGCAAAACCGCTTCGCCGTTAAAATAGAGCGAGAAGGTCTGCTCGGAAAGCTCAGGGCAAAGGATGACAACGTCGCCTTCGTGAATGGCATCTCTTGCCGTATCCATCATGAATTTTGTGCCGAGAGTGGCATAAAGACCGTAGTTCACAACCGTGTAGTCATCGCCGATTTCTTTTTGCAAAAGATCGGTACGAAGCCCGAAGGGGAGACCTGAGCCGCCGATGAAGACGATTTTTTTACCTTTTGTTTCGTAAAGCGTTTGGTATTTTTGCCTGAACGCGCCAAGGTACGTATCCTTGTAAGGGTCGGGCAATGCTTCTGAAACCAAGCTGAAGATTACGGTGGGAATGATGAGAACAAGAAGCAAGACCGCGAGTTTTAGGAGTCTTTTTTTCATGGTTTAATTCCTCAGAATTGGAAGTAGATAAACGAGCTGCCGACGTTTGCGGCTTGCAGATAGACCCACACGCCCACGATGCACCAGGTCATGGCGGCATACAGCACAAAGCGAGTTTTCTCGCCAAGCGGCTTGGGATGGTCGGGGTATTTGATTCTTTCCATAAAGGGAAGGATCAAGAAGATTACGAGTAAGTAAGCGAAAATCGGCAGAGTGAGCGAGAGGAGTGAGAATGTATTGCCGATATTCGACCAATCGGTAAATATCTTGCCGATGAGCGTGAACGCATCCGAGAGGGTGTTTGCGCGGAAGAAAATCCAAGCAAAGCAGACGAGCAAGAATACACCGAGGCGGCGCAGGTTTTTAACAAGGTGGGAATCAGGTGTTTTGCCGCGCTTTTGCCAAAAGGCGTTGCGGGCGTTCAACGTGAGCGCGCCGACGATTTGGAAGGCGGCGTGGAGAATACCCCAAATGACAAAGTTGTAGCTTGCGCCGTGCCAGAGTCCGCTGACGAAAAAGACAACGAAGATGTTGAAGTAATGGCGGACTTTTCCCACGCGGCTGCCGCCGAGAGGAAAGTAGATATAGTCGCGCAGCCAACAGGAAAGGGAGAGATGCCAGCGATTCCAGAATTCCTTGATAGTGGTAGCGGAGTAGGGGGCTTTGAAGTTTTCGGTAAGGTTCACGCCGAACAGCTTGGCGCAGCCTACCGCAATGTCGCTATAGCCTGAGAAGTCGCAAAAGATTTGAAGTGCAAACAGGAAGGTGGCAAGAAGGGCTGCGGGGCCGTTGGCTTCGCCTGCGTTTTCATATACGCTGTTGACAAGCACGCCGACAGCATCGGCAACGGCAATTTTTTTGAAAAAGCCGAGCAGCATATAGCGAAACGCGCTTGACCAATCGATGTTTTTGAAATGGTGTCTCGCTTTCAGTTGCGGTAAAAGCGCGCCGGGACGTTCGATCGGGCCTGCCACCAGCTGCGGAAAGAAGGTAACAAACAGAGCGAAGTAGCCGAAGTTCTTTTCGGCGGGGACACTGCCGCGCCACACGTCAATGACGTAAGATGCGGTCTGGAAGGTGTAAAAGGAAATGCCTACGGGGAGCATAATGGTGAAGAAGCCGGGAGCTTCTTTGCCGCCAAACATACCCACAAGGTCATAAAACGCATCGTACAGGAAGTTGAAATACTTGAAAAACAAAAGCGTGCCAAGGCAGGCAATCAACGTTGTTGCCACGATCAGCTTTTGGGCTGTGGCGTTGCCTTTTGCTTTTTCTAAAAGTATGCCGCAAAGATAGGACACCACCGTGGTGAAGAGAATGAGAAAGACCAGCCGCGGATTCCAATACATATAAAAATAGTAAGACGCGGCAAGCAAGGGCAAAAAGCGGAATCTATGCGGTGTTATCCAAAAGAAGAGAAAGGTAATTGGTAAAAATAGCAAAAACTCGAGTGAATTGAAAAGCAAAAGAGACTCCTTTCTTGTCTTTTTTGACAAAAGACAGAGTAAAAGACATATTTCCACCCATACAGTATAGCACTTTTGCGATATTTTGTCAAGAGGTATCGAAATGATACATGGGGTGGAAAAAACGAAAATACACATAGCAAGAAAAAGCGAAAAAAGGTTTACAAATGGAAAAATATGTGATATAATAAAAATGCTACACAAATTCAATCTTACAGTATGGGTGTTTTTCTTTTGAAGGAAACAAGACCCTTTTTTCGTCGTACCCAAAACAGTATTTCGTATAGGTAAAAATGCGAACTCGTGCTGTTTTGGTTGCGTGCTTGGCACTCATACTGTACAGAATTTGTGTAGCGACAATCAGAGTTTCGCGTTTTTCGGTGCGCTGACTTTGGTTGGCGCACTTTTTATTTTCACCGAAAAAATATCTATAAGGAGAAAGAATAATGAAAAGAATCTTGATCGTATGTCTTGTTTTGCTTGCGCTTACGCTTGTTTTCACAGCCTGCGGCGGCGAAACACCCGCCACTACGAATAATCCCGGCGCAAACAAAGCACCTGGCACAAACAAAGCACCCGGCACAAACAAAACTCCTGGTTTGTATGATGCCAATGATAATTTGATAGCCTCGTGGGATGTACTTGTGAACACCTACGGTATGAAAGTGGATGCGGATTATACGTTTCTTACATTTAAAACGGATATATCATCGCCCTACTACATATTGACAAATACAAGCGCGCTGCAAAACGGCAAAAAACTTGTGATTGGCAATGTTGACAAGATAGGTAATTCTGCGTTTTATTATTGCTCCGGCCTTGAAAGTATCACAATTCCCGACGGCGTGACTTCGATAGGTAATTCTGCGTTTTATTATTGCTCCGGCCTTGAAAGCATTACAATTCCCGACGGTGTGACTTCGATAGGTAATTCTGCGTTTTATTATTGCTCCAGCCTTGTGAGCATTACAATTCCCGACGGAGTGACTTCGATTGGTAATTCTGCGTTTTATTATTGCTCCAACCTTGAAAGCATCACAATTCCCAACGGCGTGACTACGATTGGGGATTCTGCGTTTTATTATTGCTCCAGCCTTGTGAGCATTGCAATTCCCGACGGAGTGACTTTGATTGGGGAGAAGGCGTTCTCCTGTTGCAAAAGCCTTGAGAGCATCACAATGCCCGACAGCGTGACTTCGATTGGGGATTTTGCATTCTATAGTTGTACCAGCCTTGAAAATATCTCGATTCCCGACGGAGTGGTTTCGATTGGAGATGGTGCGTTCTGTTATTGCGAAAGCCTTGTGAGTATCACGATTCCCGCCGGAGTGACTTCGATTGGGGAGAGGGCGTTTTATTATTGCACCAGCCTTGAAAGCATCACAATTCCCAACGGAGTGGCTTCGATTGGGGATGGTGCGTTTGCTGGTTGCGGTCTAACAAGCATTACAATTCCCGACGGTGTGACTTTGATTAGGGATTCTGCGTTCTATGCTTGCACCAGCCTTGAAAGCATCACGATTCCCGCCGGCGTGACTTCGATTGACAATTCTGCGTTCTCTTATTGCGGAAGTCTGAAAAGCATTACATTCAACGGTACCACTACAGAGTGGGCAGCGATTGAAAAAGGTTCGGAGTGGAATTACGGCGTCCCTGCAACGGGAGTTGTTTGTTCCGACGGAACGGTAACAATTGAATAAACCTCACAAAACCCTGCCGCACTCATTAGGATGCGGCAGGGTTTTAGCGGAATGCGATGTAATTGCGTAGGGACAGGCGTCCTCGACTGTCCGAGAACGATCAAATTTGGTGAAATAAGAAATGATTGCCAAACGGACAGTCGAGGACGGAAAATCCCTACGGGTTTGATTGAAACAAATAAAACGGAGTCTCGCCGATGCGAAACTCCTTTTTATTTTTATTCAAGTTCAAATGCGCCGGTGTAGAGGCGGTAGTAGGTGCCTTTTTCGGCGATGAGTTTATCGTGGTTGCCGCGCTCGATGATCCTGCCGTTTTCCAGCACCATGATGACATCGGAATTCATGATGGTGGACAGGCGGTGCGCGATCACGAAGACGGTTCTGCCTTCCATCAGCTTATCCATACCGCGCTGTACAATGGCTTCGGTACGGGTATCGATCGAGGAGGTGGCTTCGTCAAGGATCATAACCGGTGGGTCGGCAACGGCGGCGCGCGCAATGGCGATCAGCTGTCTTTGACCCTGCGAGAGGTTGGCGCCGTTGTTGGTAAGCTCGGTCTTATAGCCATGAGGCAAACGGGTGATGAAGTCATCGGCACCGGCGAGCTTTGCGGCGGCGATGCATTCATCGTCGGTGGCATCAAGACGACCGTAACGGATGTTTTCCATCACGCTGCCTGTGAAGAGGTTGGTGTCCTGCAGCACAATGCCGAGCGAGCGGCGCAGGTCGCTCTTTTTGATCTTGTTGATGTTGATGCCGTCATAGCGAATCTTGCCGTCGGCAATGTCGTAGAAGCGATTGAGGAGGTTGGTGATGGTGGTTTTACCTGCACCGGTTGCGCCAACGAAGGCGACTTTTTGGCCGGGCTCGGCAAAGACAGACACATTATGAAGTACCGTCTTTTCTTCGGTGTAGCCGAAATCAACGTCAACAAGACGAACGTCACCCATCAGTCTTGTATAGGTCGTTGTGCCGTCGCCGTGGGGATGCTTCCATGCCCAAACGCCTGTGCGCTCTTCGGTTTCGGTGATGTTGCCCTCGTCATCGATCTTGGCGTTGACAAGTTTGACGTAGCCATCGTCTGCCTCGGGCGCTTCGTCCATGAGTTCAAACACACGCGATGCACCGGCAAGACCCATGATGATCGAGTTGATCTGCTGGCTGAACTGATTGACTTGACCGGTAAACTGCTTGGTCATACTGAGGAAGGGAATGAGAATGGCAACCGAAAAAGGCTTCATGCTGAGGCTGATATTCTCAAAGCCGGGGGTTAAGATGAACACACCGCCGATGATGGCGGCAAGCACATACAGAATATTGCCGATGTTCATGATGATTGGACCGAGCATATTGGCATACGCGTTGGCACGCGAGCTGTCGCGGTAGAGTTCTTCGTTGATTGCGTCAAAATCCTTTTGCGCTTCTTTTTCGTGACAGAAGACTTTGATCACCTTTTGGCCGTTCATCATTTCCTGAATAAAGCCTTCGGTCTTGCCGACTGCTTTTTGCTGACGGATGAAGTATTTTGCCGAGCCGCCGCCAACTTTTTTGGAAACCAAAATCATGGCGAATACGCCAAGCAAAACCACAAGTGTCATCCAAACGCTGAAGTAGAGCATGACGAACAGTACGGTGATGACCACGGCGCTGGAGGAGATGAGCGAGGGGAGCGACTGCGAGATCAGCTGACGGAGGGTGTCGATATCGTTGGTGTAACGGCTCATGATATCGCCGTGCTTATTGGTGTCAAAATAGCGGATCGGGAGATTCTGCATACCGTCAAACATGGCGCAGCGCATTTTGCTGAGGAAGCCTTGGGTGATGTACGCGCCAAGCTGATTGAAGATCGTGGTGGAAATCAAGGAGAGCGAATAGAGAACGATCAGCGTGATGATGTTCGGTAGGATATCCTTGGCGGCGTCAACCCACGGGGTTTGGTTTTTCAGAGCGAGCTCAATGGCGGCGAGGATCTTTTGGATGAAGACGCCGGGGATGGCGGCAACGGCAGCCGAGAAGAGAATGCAGAAGACTGTCAGCGGTACCAGCACGGGATAGGCGTGATACAGCATCTTGACCACTCTGCCGAGTGCTTTGAAGTTGATCTTTCTCTTATGTGGCATTTCGGGAGCTTTGTTTTTGGCTTGCTTATTCATTCTCTTCACCTCCCCTGACTTGTTGTGTATAAACTTCGCGGTAGATGTCACAGCTATCAAGCAGGTCATTATGCTTGCCGCTTGCCACGATCTTGCCGTTATCCATGACGAGGATCAAGTCGGCGTCTTCGATCGATGCCACACGCTGGGCGATGATGATCTTGGTGGTTTCGGGAATGAAGGCTTTGAAGCCGCGGCGGATCAGCATATCGGTCTTGGTGTCAACTGCGCTCGTGGAGTCGTCGAGCACCAAAATTTTGGGTTTGGCAAGCAAGGCTCTGGCAATGCAAAGGCGCTGCTTCTGACCGCCCGACACGTTTGTGCCGCCTTGTTCAATATAAGTATCGTAACCGTCGGGGAAGGACATCACGAAGTCATGCGCTTGCGCAAGGCGGCAAGCTTCGACGATTTCCTCATCGGTGGCATTTTCGTTACCCCATTTTAAGTTTTCACGGATGGTGCCCGAGAAGAGCAGATTCTTTTGCAGCACCATAGCAACCGAGGAGCGCAGCGTGTCGAGGTCGTATTCGCGCACGTTGTGACCGCCCACAAGAAGCTCACCCTCGGTAACGTCGTAAAGGCGGGGAATCAGCTGTACAAAGGTGGTCTTGCCCGAGCCTGTGCCACCCAGCACGCCGACTGTCATACCCGATTCAATTCTGAGATTCACGTCCGACAGAGCGTGTTTTTCAGCGGCGGCGGAATACTTGAAGTTCACGTTCTTGAATTCGATCGAGCCGTCGTCAAGCGCTGTTCTTGCGTTTTCGGGGGAGGTGAGAGTGCTTTCTTCGGTGAGCACCTCGTAAATACGCTTGATTGATTCTGCCGACATGGTGAACATGACGTAGATCATCGAGATCATCATGAGCGACATGAGAATCTGCATACCGTAGGTCAGCATCATTTGGATCTGACCGACACCGAAGGCGGCATCTCCCGTGACGATCAGCTTGGAACCGATGTAAAGAACAAACACCATGTTGGCGTACAGGCAGATGTTCATCAGCGGATTGTTGAGCGCTACGATTCGCTCGGCATAGGTAAAGTCGCGGCGGATGTTATCCGAGGCGTCAGCGAATTTTTCTTTCTCGTACTCTTCGCGCGAGAAGCCTTTGACCACGCGCATACCGCGCACGTTTTCTTCGATCGATTCGTTCAAGCGGTCATACTTGCGGAACACACGGCGGAAAGCCGGCATTGCAAAGCGGCTGATGGTGAAAAGACCGAAAACAAGAATCGGGATGACTACCACAAATGCCATGGCAAGGAAGCCACCCTTGACAAATGCCATGATGATGGCGAAGACAAACATCAAAGGCGCGCGCACCGCCACGCGGATGAGCATCATATAAGACATCTGCAGGTTGGTGATGTCAGTCGTCATGCGCGTAACGAGCGAGGAGGATGAAAATTTGTCGATGCTTTCAAAGGAATAGGTCTGCACCTTTTCAAACACATCGTGGCGCACGTTTTTGGCAAAGCCCGCCGAGGCTTTGGCGCTGGTGTAGCCGGCAATGCCGCCGCAAGCAAGCGAGGCAAGTGCCATGAGAACGAGCAAGCCGCCTTTTTGGAGAAGGGTAGGCATATCGGCAGAGCCTTGCTGCAGGGTGTTGATCAGGTCTGCGGTGATGCTGGGAATGAAGACCTCAAGCACCACTTCGAGGACGATGAAAAAGAGCGTAAGGAAGGTTGGTTTTTTGTATTCTCTTACGCACTGTGAAAGTCGTTTGAACAAGCAAAATCTCCTTTCGGTTTGTGATATACGTTAACCTTACTATTATAAAGCCCTTTTGTGCTGTTTTTGTGACCTTTTTGTGACTGCATTGTAAACAAAATACCGGAGAGGAAAATGAATATATCCGCAGTGGGGTTGTCACTTACCCTTTCTGGCGATAACCCGAGGAGAATCAACTTGAAAGAGACTGCCTAAAACCTATTGCATTCCATGTCAGAATGTGTTAAAATACAAGGGAAATTTTGTGAAGAAATCCTTTTCTTTGAAAGGGGGAATTGGCTTGCTGTTTGGCAAACACATCAACCGATATTACATCAAATATTTGCCTCATTTTTTGATCGGTATTATTGCCTTGCTGCTTGTGGACTATATGCAGCTTGTTGTGCCTGAATTATACCGCACGGTGATCAACGGCATGACTTACGGCACGGCAGAGGTCGAGGGGGTAACAGTAACCTTTGATATGCCGTTTTTGCTTGATAAGGTTTGTGTGCCCTTGATTGTGGTGATCGTGACGCTTGTGCTGGGCAGATTCGTTTGGCGTATCTGTTTTCTCGGTGCGGGCGTTGGCATGGAAACGAATTTGCGCGGCAAGATGTTTGACCGTTGCAAGGATCTCTCGCCGCAATATTATCAGGTGAACAAGGTGGGCGGCCTTATGTCGCTTTTCACCAACGATCTTGACACGGTGCAGGAATGCTTCGGCTGGGCAGTTCTCATGTTCTGCGATGCCGCTTTCCTTGGCGTGATGGCGCTTGTGAAGATGTTCCGCATGAACCCTCTGCTTGCGGTTTTTTCAATGATTCCGATGGCGTGTATGCTGTCTGCCACTTTGATCGTGGGTTGGTTTATGACCGAAAAATGGAAGACGCGACAGGCGGCGTTTTCCTCCCTTTCTGACTATTCGCAGGAAAGCTTTTCGGGCATTGCGGTGGTGAAAGCCTTTGTGAAAGAGTCGGTAGAGCTTTGGAATTTTAAGAAGCTCAACCGCGAAAACGAAAAAGCCAACGTGCGCTACACAAAAGCATCGGTTTTGCTCCGCGTGAGCATCACGCTGTTTATTGAATCGGTGATGTGCGTGATTCTCGGCTACGGAGGCTATCTTGTGTATATCGGCAGATTCAATGCCGGTCAGCTTGTGGAATTCATCGGCTACTTTACTGCCATCATTTGGCCCGTGATGGCAATTGGCGAGTTGATTGAACTGCGCTCGCGCGGCAAAGCATCCTTAAAACGCATCAGCGAGCTACTCGATGCCAAGACTGACGTGATCGACCGCGAGGGTGTGCATGACGTGGAAGCGCTCACGGGCGATATTACCTTCAAGAATCTGACCTTCCGTTATCCCGATGGGGAAATGGATGTGCTGGAAGATGTTTCCTTCCATATCAACGCAGGGGAAAACGTGGGCATTATCGGCAGAACAGGCTCGGGCAAGACCACGATTGTGGACTTGATCCTGCGCTGCTACAACGTGCCTGACGGCACAGTTTATCTTGACGGGCATGACGTGAATGCCATTCCGATCAAAACCGTGAGAGAACACACCGCATACGTGCCGCAGGACAACTTCCTCTTCAGCGACACGATTGCAAGTAACATTGCCTTTGCCTCGGACAATGACGATTTTGCCGAGGTGGAAAACGCGGCGCGCCTTGCCGACATTGATGATAACATCAAGTCTTTTACCGAAGGCTACGATACTGTGCTGGGTGAGCGCGGTGTGACCGTTTCGGGCGGTCAGAAGCAGCGCATTTCGATTGCGCGCGCTTTGATGAAGAATCCTGCCATTCTGATTCTCGACGACTCGGTTTCGGCGGTTGACGTGAAGACTGAAAAGGTGATTCTTGACAATCTCAGAGAGCTTCGCCGCGGCAAGACCACCATTCTGATCGCGCACCGCGTTTCCACGGTGGAAAAAATGGATAAGATCTTGTTTGTGGAAGACGGCAGGGTGATTGCAGTGGGTACGCATAGTGAATTGCTTGACAGTTGCCCCGCTTACCGCAGCACCGTGGAGCTTCAGAAGCTTGAGGACGAAGGGGAGGTGGCAAGCCATGTATGAGTATTTTCCGCTGCTGTTGGTAGGCGGCGTGGTGGGTCTGTTTGCCTTGATTTTCATCATTGCTTACCTTTCGATCAAGAACAAAAAAGAAGCAATCGGCTTTGACCGCAACATGAAGGATTCGGAGATTGCAAAACGCCTTCTTGTATATGCCAAGCCCTATAAATGGAATTTTGTGCTTGTTTTGTTCATCATGCTTTTTTCGATTGCTTATGACATTGCGGCGCCGCTTTTGGTGGGTGAGATCGAAAGTGTGATTGCGGGCAAGTTTGCTCTTTCGCATCTTTACACGCTTGTGGCAATTTACGCAAGCATTCTGCTTGTTTCGCTGGTCGGTACGTATTTGCAGGCGTTGATTCTGCAAAAGACGGGGCAGAAGATCATATCCGCGCTTCGCACCGATCTTTTTGCCCATATCGAATCGCTCTCGCACGATCAGCTGCACAAGATTCCCGTGGGTAAGCTTGTGACCCGCGTGACGAATGATACCGACGCGATTTCGATGATGTTCACAAACATTCTTGTGGACCTTGTGAAGAATGTCTTTCTGATCGTGGGTGTTCTGACCGCCATGCTGTGCGTGAACTATCAGCTCACCTTAATGGTGCTTTGCTTTGTGCCGTTTGTGGCACTCTTTACGGTGATCTTCCGCAAGTTTTCACGCAAAGCGCACCGCAAGGTCAAGGACGGCACCACCGCGATCAACACCTTTCTCTCAGAGCATCTTTCGGGCATGAAGATCATTCAGATCTTCAACCGCGAGGAGCGAAAGAAGGCTGAGTTTGACGCGCACAACGCCGCCCTCGGCAAAGCGAAAAGGGAACAGATCTTTGTCTTCGGTATTTTCCGTCCGATGGTGTATATGCTGTACATTTCCTCGGTGCTTTGTCTTTTGTATCTCGGTGGCAGAGGATACATCAAGGATTCGTCTTTCCTCGGTCAGACCTTGACTGCGTCCACCGTGGTGACCTTCTATATGTACATATCGAAATTCTTCAACCCCATTCAGACGCTTGCCGAGCAGTTCAATCGCTTGCAATCGGCATTTGCCTCGGGTGAGAAAATCTTCACGATCTTTGATATGCGCCCTGAGGTGGTGGATGCGCCCGATGCGATCGAACTTGACACCGTCAAAGGCGAGATTGCGTTTTCGCACGTTTGGTTCGCGTATGTGCCGGGCGAGTGGGTGCTGAAAGATGTTTCATTCAAGGTAAAAGCAGGCGAGACAGTTGCGTTTGTCGGCTCGACAGGCTCGGGCAAGACCACGATCCTTTCGTTGATCTGCCGAAACTATGACATTCAACAGGGCAGTATTACGATCGACGGCGTGGATATCCGTAAAATCAAAATATCTTCCTTGCGCCGCCACTTTGGGCAGATGCTGCAGGATGTGTTCCTTTTCTCGGGCACGGTTCGCTCGAACATTCTGTTGGGTCTTGAGGGTGTTTCGGATGACGAAGTGATGGAGGCTTGCCGTTATGTGAATGCCGATCGCTTCATTTCGCGTCTCAGTAAAGGGCTTGACGAAGAGGTGAGAGAGCGCGGCAACAACTTCTCGGCAGGACAAAGACAGCTTCTCTCCTTTGCGCGCACCATCATTCACAAGCCATCGGTGATGATCCTTGACGAAGCAACCGCCAACATCGATACCGAAACTGAGGTTCTGATTCAGGATTCGCTTGAAAAAATGATGAACGTTGGTACCATGCTGATGGTGGCACACCGACTTTCCACCATTAAGAATGCCGATAACATCATTATGCTCTCGCACGGCAGAATCGTGGAAGAAGGAAGTCACGCCGCGCTTCTTTCGCAAAAGGGAAGATACTACAAGCTGTATCAGCTGCAGTACGAGAAAAAACAGTAAAAAAGCCGTGGAAATTCAATAGAATACGTTATCTACCAACAGGAAAAGGACGAAGAATTTTTAAAATTCCTCGTCCTTTTTATATGGTCGTTCAATACAAGCTTTATTCTTAACAATATGTTCTTCTTTGTTTTTTGGATCAAATTCAGGAAAACAAAGCAAATAGTAGTCACATTCGTCGCAACAACACTCAAAGCTCTGCTCTCCATTGCCAAGACAAACGGTTGGCTTTCCGGGTGTGAGTTCTATGCCGCTAACATCAACAACTTTTTTTGGAGTATTCTTACTCATATATCCCCCTATCAGCATATAAAAAAGAGCGTCAACCGTAGTCAACGCTCCGAAAAACGCAAACTCCGATTGTTGCTACACAAACTAAATTAGAATTAGGGCATTAACCATAACCATTTAGTAGAGCTTGCGATTTTACCAAGTTCAAAAATAGTTATGGCGAAAAAAGGGTACAAATATCCCTATAAAGACAAAATACCGCTCATTCTAATATTCAGTTTGTGTAGCACTCTTATTGTATCACATACTTTGAAAAAAATCAAGCATTTTGAGAAAAACCTTAAACTCAAACTGCATCTTCCGAGAGAGTAAGAATGATGTTCCTGATAAGCATTGCATTTGTCTTTACTTTGAACGGAGAGTTAAAAGACTCTCCGTTTTTTGGTTGGTTTGATAAACGGATTTGCTTCGTGAAATCAATAAAACAGCTTGATTTTTTGGCAGGGCGGTTGTATAATGTGTTTACTTAACAAAACAGTTATCCTTTCGCAATGCGATATATTCTGTTTGAATGATTAGTTGGAGGAAAAGATAATGAAATCAATCACCAAAGTCAGTATTTTGATTTGTCTTGTTTTGGTGGCTTGTCTGCTTGCTTTTACGGCGTGCGGAGAAACAGCCCTCGAAACAACACAAGTCGGTACTGAAACAACAAACTCACCCGAAACGACTAAGTTGCCCGAGACGACTAAGTTGCCCGAGACGAGCAAAGCGCCCGAGACGAGCAAAGCGCCCGAGACGAGCAAGACGCCCGAGACGAGCAAAGCGCCCGAGACGAGCAAGTTGCCCGAGACGAGCAAGACGCCCGGGTCTTCCGAAGCGCCGCACACCCATTCGTTTGGTGCGTGGACGGTTGTGAAAGACGCAACCTGCACCGAAGCGGGAAAAGAGGAGCGCAGCTGCACCTGCGGTGAAAAGGAAAGCCGGGCAACGGATGCGCTCGGTCACAGTTATAATGCGACAGTAACCGAGCCCACTTGCTCCGCAGGCGGATATACCGTACATACTTGCTCGGTGTGCGGTGACTCTTACACGAGTGATGAAACCGAGCCCAAACATACCTATACCGATACCGACGCCCTTTGCAATATCTGTGGATATCAAAATAAAAGCGTAGGGCTTGACTACACCTATGATAAGAAGACCGACGGATATATTGTCATCGGCATGGGAGATTGTACAGACAAAGACCTTGTTATCCCGAGCAAACACGAAGGCAAACCCGTGAGGGGGATTGGGGATGAAGCGTTCCGTGAGCACTACAACCTTACGAGCGTTGAGATTGGCGATAGTGTGACGAGCATTGGTGCGTTTGCGTTTGGTTTTTGTGAGAACCTTACCAGCGTTAAGCTGGGTAATGGCGTGACGAGCATTGGTGAAGGTGCATTCTTCGTTTGCACAGGTCTTACAAGCATTGGCCTTCCGATGACTCTTGAGAGCATTGGCGAGTGTGCGTTCTCTTTTTGCGATAGTCTTGCAAGCATTGTGATTCCGAATAGCGTTGAGAGCATTGGCGAGTGTGCATTCGATTGTTGTGTAAGCCTTACAAGCATTGTCATTCCGAAAAGCGTGACGAGAATTGGTGAGTACGTGTTCGCTTCTTGCGAAAGCCTTACCGATATTTACTGTGAAGCGGAACGTATGCCCTCCGGATGGAACGGTCTTTGGTTGGAAGAATGCGCTGCTGCGGTGCATTGGAGCTATAACAGTGGCAACGTACCCGAACAGCCTGAACAGCCCGAGCAGCCCGAGCAGCCCGAGCAACCCGAGCAGCCCGAGCAGCCTGAACAGCCCGAACAGTCTGAGCTTGCCTTCACCTATGACTACGCGACCGACAGCTATTATGTCAGCGGTGTCGGAAGCTGTACTGACAAAGAGATTGTGATTCCGAGCACCTACCTCGGCAAGCCCGTAACGGGTATTGCTAAAGGTGCGTTTAGGTCACGTACCAAAATTACCGGCGTTGTCATTCCGAACAGCGTGACATATATTGGCGAGAATGCATTCGACGGCTGCAAAAAACTAAAGAGCATCACGATCCCCGACAGCGTGACGAGCATTGGTGATTTGGCATTCTACGAGTGCAACGCTCTTACGAGTGTTGAGATCGGAAAGGGTGTGACAAGCATCGGAGCCAATGCGTTTACGATGTGTTATAACCTGACAAGTGTCGTGATTCCCGACAGCGTGACAAGCATTGGTCAGTATGCGTTCAACGCTTGTTCGCTTCTTGCAAGCATTGAAATCGGAAAAGGTGTTGAGAGCATTGGTGCTTATGCGCTGTTCAACTGCCGCAGTCTTACGGCTATTACCGTTTCGGTAGATAACGCGGTATATAGTAGCCTTGACGGTATTCTGTATAACAAAGACAAGACGGTTTTGTTGCAGGTACCCGGCGCAATGCAGGCAGTTACGATTCCGAACAGCGTGACGGGTATTGGTGATTTTGCGTTTAACAGTTGCAAAAACCTCACAAGCCTTGAGATTCCGAAAAGTGTGACAAGTATTGGAAATTATGCGTTTAGTGGTTGTGAAGGTCTTACAAGCTTTGAGATTCCCGAAAGCGTGACTAGTATTGGAACTTTTGCATTCGATGGTTGCAAAAACCTTGCAAGCGTTGTCATTCCCAACAGCGTGACAAGCATTAGCCAAGGGATGTTCTCGAATTGCACAAGCCTTACGCAAATTGAAATTCCGAACAGCGTGACGAGCATTGGGAACAACGCGTTCGCTGATTGCACGGCTCTGACAAGCATTACCATTCCCGATAACGTTGAGAGCATTGGTGCTTTTGCGTTCTCGAATTGTATCGGCATTACCGGCATTGCCATTCCGAACAGAGTAACAAGCATTGGTGAGTGGGCGTTTAGCGGTTGCAAAGGCTTTACGAGCTTTTTCATCCCTGACAGCGTGACGAGCGTTGGCGAGTGCCTGTTCGCCTCTTGCACAAGTCTTACCGACATTTACTGTGAAGCGGAACGCAAGCCTTCCAAATGGAATAGCGATTGGTCGTCCT
This sequence comes from Clostridia bacterium, assembly GCA_017532025.1. Lineage (GTDB taxonomy): Bacteria > Bacillota > Clostridia > Oscillospirales > CAG-272 > RGIG1993. The sequence continues at coordinate 28,285 of JAFXJX010000106.1, forward strand.
TTTGTTCTGCTACCGTACATTGGGGCGATACCGGAGGCTCTGCGGTAGACGGTAGCGAAGGGCTGGAATACAAGCTCAACGGCAATGCCTACACGGTTATCGGAATCGGTTCATTCAGTGGCTCGGAATTGATCATTCCCGCGTATTATAAAGGCTTGCCCGTAACTATCATTGGCATGGGTGCTTTTGAAAACTGCAATATGATTACGAGCGTTTTCATTCCAGATACCGTAGTGCGCATAGAGGGCAACGCGTTTTCGGGATGCAAAAACCTGGAAACGATCAGCATTCCCGAATCGGTAAGAAGCATTGGCGCGACTGCATTCAGCGGTTGTAAGAGTCTGAGTAGCGCCTATTACCGCGGAACAGGCAAACCCTGGTGGAGTAATAGCAATATCTTTGATTCTCGCGTTAGCATACATTACAATTAACAATTCTGATGAATAAACTCATAAAAAACAGGCTCATCGCTGCATACTCTGCGGCGATGAGCCTGTTTGGTTATTAACTTTTAAGGCAACTGATTGCCGGCGGCGAGGAAGATATCGTACCACTCGCGGCGGGTGAGGGTGACATCGGCGGCTTTCAAGCAATCGGTGAGTCTTTGTACGTTGGTGGTGCCGGTCACAGGCATGAGTTTGGCGGGGTGACGGAGCAGCCACGCGATGACGATTGTGTTTTTGGAAACGCCGTGTGCGTCTGCCACTTCGTCAAGCTTTTTATTGAGCGCTTCGAATTTGGGGTTGTCGACAAACACGCCGCTGAAGAATCCGTATTGGAAGGGCGACCAGGGCTGAATGGTGATGTCATTGAGTCTGCACCAGTCAAGCACGCTGCCGTCGCGCACGGTGGCTCTGTCATTTTCCATATTGACGTTGAGTCCTGCCGAGATCATGGTGGCGTTGGTGATGCTCATTTGCAGCTGGTTGGCAACGATCGGCATACCGAGATACTTTTCGAGCAGGGCGATCTGCATGGGGTTGTGGTTGGAAACACCGAAGTTTCTGACCTTGCCTGTGTTTTTTAAGTAAGCAAAGGTTTCGGCAACCTCCTCGGGCTCACAAAGCGCGTCGGGGCGGTGGAGCAAAAGCACATCGAGATAGTCGGTGTTAAGGCGCGAGAGAATGCCGTCAACCGATTTCAAGATATGTTCTTTGGAAAAATCGTAGGCATTCGGACGGATGCCGCATTTGGATTGCAGAATGACTTTTTCGCGCTTATCGTCGGTCATGCCGTATGCCGACGCAAAGCGTTTTTCGCTGTTACCGCCGCCGTAAATATCGGCGTGGTCAAAGAAGTTTGCGCCACTGTCAAGCGCGGTCCTGATGAAGCGTTCGGCATCTTGATCGGACATACCGGAAATACGCATACAGCCGACAGCGACGGTGGGGACTTCAAGTCCTGATTTTCCAAGGAGGATTTTTCTCATGGTGGGTTCCTTTCTGTGTTGTGTTTATGATGGGGTGATGGAATCGGATATGGTGAATGGTAGAAACACGGTAGGGGTCATTGCTCAAAGTGTAATCTTTTCTTCAAAAAAATCTCCACAGGGTAGAGGAAAATCGCTACAACAAGGCAGACGATGGCGGCGATATACAGGACATTATCATAATTCGAATACGCGCCTGCAATCTCCAAAATGCCTTTTATGATGTGCGTGAGTGTGAAGCCTGCCACCGCAAAAGCAAGGAATGTGGCAGAAAAACGCTTGGGGCGGGGAATGGTTTTGAAAATTGTAAAGAGAAGATAGAGAAAAGCGGTGACAAGCAGCGGCAGAAAGGCGTAGGTCATGTGATCGGATGTGACACCGTGACCGTAATGGGTATAAACGATGCCGAACAAAAAAACAAACAGGGTAAGGGCGCTATACCAAAGAAGCGCGCGGAGATTCTTTTTTTCTTTCATAGACAGCGCTCCTTTCTGTTAGTCTTCCGAATGGCGGTTGCCGTTGATATAGATGATATCGCTGATGCTGCGTTCACTGCCGTCATTTCTGCCGGGGGTGTTGATGACCTCACCGTTGAAATACAGCGTGGTGGACGAGCCGCCGTCGAGATTGTAGGCGGCGGTACAGCCGAGGTCTTTCATAATTGTGGCAACGTCAAGCAGCTTCATGCCGTCGCCGTCGTACAGTCTGCCTTCCGCGACGAGGATGATATAATGGAGCGGTTCGATCATGCCGATGGCGGTGCGGGGGTTACTGGCGGCGGACTGCCCAACCTCGCTTCGTTCGCTGACCATGATTTCGCCCTTTTCAATCAGGCGCGGGCCAAAGGAGAAGGCTTGATAGACATCGGACGGTATGCCGTTTTTGAACAAAACATTGTTTTCATCAAACATCAACAGTGTACCGTTGGGCATGATAAAGAGCGTATCGTCGCTGTTGTTAGAGACACTTTTCGGCGGACGGGCGGTGTCACGGTAGACGGTATAGTTTCGCACAACAAAGCCTTGTTCCCGGAAGGAAAAATAGTCGCCGTTGATGGCAAAGATGGCGCCGACATCCTCGGCAAGCGCGCTTGTGGTGGCTTTGGTTACTTTTCCGTTTTGCTCGCGAAAATGGGTGCGGAGATATTCGACATCCGAAAGCTTCAAGTCAATGACAAAATAGCGGGTTTCTACCTCGTCGCCCCGGTACATACTGTAAAAATAGTTTTCCTGTATATCGATTTCAATGTTTTCGTCTTTGTAATAGCGGTCTTCGATGATGGGGTATTCGATCGGCTTTTCGGTGGTGATCGGTGTTTTGACGGTTGTGACAGGGGCTTGGCTTAACGCAGGCGATATCTTTTGTGTGGTTTCCGGCGTGTTTGGTGTGGACGGTAACAGAGTGAAGGTGGGGTTTTGGGTGATGGTGACATCGGGGTCGAATATCTCGCGGTCGAGCACGAAAGCATCCAGCAGGGTATAAGCGGTGGTTGCCGCGGCAAACAGCACAAAGGCTGCAATCAAGATGATTTGAAAAATGAGTAGGCTTTTTTTCATGGTAACCTCTTTTTTGGGTCGGATGTGGCGTTGCGGTGGTAAAAGATACCGTTTTCATAGCCTTGGATGCGTGTGTCACTCTCTGCCATTTCGAGACGTTTTTCGGCAAGTGCGATATATTCTTCTTCTTTTTCGATGCCGAAGAAGCGGCGGTTTAGCTTTTTGGCGGTGACAGCAGTGCTACCCGAGCCGAGGAAAGGGTCAAAAACAAGGTCGTTTTCATTCGAACTTGCTAAAATCAGCTTGGCAAGCAGTTTTTCGGGCTTTTGGGTAGGGTGCGTTGTGTTTTCTGCCATAGACCAATAGGGAATGGTGATATCGTCCCAGAAGTTTGACGGGCAGGTGTCGCGGTAATTGCCGCCCTCTGTTTCTTGCCAATCCTTGGGCGCTCCGTTTTCTTTATAGGGGGCGATCACGCGGCGGCGGAGCTTGACAGCGTCAAGGTTGAAGGTGTAGGTGTGCGACAGCGTGCAAAACCAAATGTCTTCCATGCTGTTTTTGAAGTTTTTTTCAGCCCCTCTGCCTTTTTCTCTTTGCCAGGTGATGCGGTTTTGAATGAGAAAATAGTCTTCCAAAAGGGGCGCGAGCAGGATGCTTGTGCGATAGTCGGCGCAGATATACACCGAAGCGTTGTGCTTTAAGAGGGAAAGTGTGGCTTCGAGCCATGCGCGGGTAAAGGCAATGTAATCCTCGCGGTTCTTTTGCAAAAATTTATTTTCTCCGAAGGTTTTGGAAAGGTTATAGGGTGGGTCGGCGATCATCAGATCAAAGCTTTGTTTCGGGAGCTTTTTACATACTGAAAACATATCGCCGTGAAAGAGCTTGTTATCAAGTGAAAGAGCGTCGCCGTCATGCAGTGCGCGCGAAGCGTAATGCTTGATTTCTTCGGCAGACAGTATGATGGTTTTGTTGCGGCTTGACGGCAAAATGCTCCCCCCCTTACAGCTTAATACAATCAGTATATCACGGAAATGTGAATATTGCAAGCGTTTTTTGTGACGTGTGTGGGGGATAACAAAAAGGGCAACCTTGTCGGTTACCCTTGGTTTTATATAGGTTAGCGGGAGATTTTTTTCTTGACCACGAGGTCAACAAGACGGATGATAACGGGGCAGAGTACGAGGTTAACAGCGAGTTCGATTAAGAAATTGCCAAGTCCCAAAGAGATAAACAGAAATGCGGACATATTCTCCGCGCCTTGCAACCAAGCATCAACTGTGTCTTTGAAAAACAAAAAGCAACCGATCAAATAAATGCCTGTATTCACGATCGGAGATACGACAGCTGCGCCAATGGAAGCGACGGTATGATTTTTGTTTTTGATGACGTCATACACGATACCGGCAACCAAACCTGCACCAATGCCCTTTACATAAACGATGAGAGGGGTTGTGATGTAAGTATAGGGGGGATTCATGAATAAAAAGAAGTCGGCTCCGCCGGTGAGCATAACAACAGTTGCGAAAACGAAACCAAGCCATGCACCTGCCCATTTACCGCAAATTGCAACACCGATAACGATGACGGGAAGAACCAATGTGATTGAAAAAATACCGCCGGGAATTTGAATCGGGAGAAACTGAAGGATTACCACAAGGGCGGTGAAAACAGCAAGCAGAACAAGATCACGGGTTCGGGTACGGTTTTTGAGATTGTTTGCCATATATAACTCCTTACTTTAGTAAAAGTGTTAGATTTCGGTTTTCATTATATCACTCACCAAAAAGCTTGTCAAGTGATGATATTGACAAAATATGGCACAAGTCGGTCGTATCTTACTGAAAAAAGTGACAAAATGGTATGATAATGGTGCTTTTCGCATAGGTTAGTGAAAAAAGAGGTGACGTGATGGAACGCTTGGAAAAGACACTGTATCACGATGGGATTGCGTTTATGCGTTATACGCTGGAATATCCGTCAGGGGAGGAATTTTTCTTTGCCGAAGAGATGAGCCGCACATATGCCGCCTATCTTGAGGAAGACTATTTTGTAAAGCTTTGTGCTTTGTATGATGCTGACCCCGAGCGCCGCAAGCGCTACCGTCATAAGATTGTACAAATTGCACAAAGATACAAGCTGTATCAAGAGGAAAAGATCGTTTCTCTATCCTTTCATGTATCTGAAAACGAACATTCGTATGCATTTGCGTTTACATGGGACAGAGTTATGGGTATCGTGATGAAACCGTGCGATTTCGGGGTGAAACGCCGATGTTTCAAAAAGATAAATCAGTTCTATTATGACGGGATGCATTTGTATATTTTTTCGAAAAAAGGGGAGCTCGTCGAAAAAATACCGATCAAGAGGTGAATTTGTTGAAAATAAACGGATTTTGTTCAGTTTTCATTACAAAAAAGAGAGAATGGGTATTGATTTTGATTGGTAAGCGTGATATAATAAAAATATGACTGAAAACGTCTTTTCGGCAAAATGCCCAAGAGTCGTTTGGCATAGAATCCTTGAGAAAGGAAAGGAAATCACATTGGCAGATATTTTTGTGGAAAAAGTGAGAGAAAGCGAACGGGCTGCCTTAGATGCGAGAAAAAAGGCGCAGCTTGATGCCAAAGAGCTGATCGATGCCGCAAGGCGCGATGGTGAAGTGCATCTTTTGCACGCGGAGCGTGATGCTGCAAAGCGCCTTTCAGCTTCGGCAAAAGCGGATGCTGCGTTCGCCCAAGAGCTTCTTCAAAAGGAAGAAGAGAGTGCCAAAAAAGAAGCTGCGGCGCTGACCGAGCAAGCTGCATCTCACATGGATGAAGCGGTGACGTTGATCCTTCAGAGAGTCGGTGGCGTATGGCAATAAGCAAAATGAAAAAGCTTTCGCTTGTGGCAAAGAAAGAGGATACGGATTCTTTGATCAACAAGCTGACCTGGGCAGGCTGTCTTGAAATTTCGGATATGGGTGGGGCGTTTCTTGCTGATGCTGATTTTTCACCTGCGCGACGTGAAGCGCTTCTTGCCGAAGCGCGGGAAAGCAAAGCGCTCTTTGCCGAGGCAAGACGCAGACTCATGCCCTATGTTCAGCCCGAGAAAGGGCTGTTTTCCCAAAAAGCAACCTCGTCGGCATCCTTGTACGATGCCCCTGCGGACACACTCAGCGAGGCTTCGCTTCTGGCACATGACATCATTGCCAAAACCGATGCGCTTGAAAAGACGCTTGCGGCGTATGAGCGTGTCCTGACCGAGCGCGAAGCGTATCAACCGTTTGCTTTGCTGAATCTTTCGCCGACGCTGAAGCAGACCGAGCGGACAAGGGTGTTTTTTGGAAGTCTTGCGGCAAGGTCGCTTGATTGGTTTGCCGAAGAGATGGCAAAGGACAATCTCGGCTGGCAGATCACAGCAGCTTCGCAAGATACCGCAAGAGTGTATCTTTACGCCGTGGTGCTGAAAGAGGCATCGGAGGAATTTTTGACCCGTGCTTTGCGGTGCGGTTTGGTTCGGATTGAATTTTCAGCCGAGCGGCAAGCGGTAAGCTTTGCTGCGGCAATTGAACAGCTTGACTGTGAAGCAAAGACGCTTTCAAAAGAACGGGAAGATTTGAAGAGGGAACTCTCGGCGCTTGCCGAGGGGCGCACGCTCCTTGAGCTTGCTTACGATTTGAACGAAACGCGCACAGCACGCCTTGAAACAGCAGAGCGTTTGGTGGAAGGCAGGTTCACCGTGATGCTCAAGGGTTGGGTGCCTGAAAAAGCCATTCCCAAGCTAAACAGCGTTCTTTCGGATTTTGTTTGCTCGTATGCGCTCCAAGACCCCGAGGAGGGGGAGGATGTGCCGGTGCTTCTTGATAACAAAAAGCTTTTCCGTCCGTTTGAATCGGTGATTGAAATGTATTCGTTGCCGCAGTACGGCTCGTATGACCCCACGCCGATCATGTCGGTTTTCTATTTTGTGATCTTCGGCTTGATGCTTGGTGACGTGGTATATGGCTTACTGCTCTCTGCCGGCTGTTTGTTTGCTCTAAAAAAGCTTGATCTTGGCAAAGGCGCCAAGCAGCTGATCTCGCTGTTTGGCATCTGCGGTATTTCCTGTACGCTGTCCGGCATTTTGTTCGGTGGATATCTCGGAAGCTTACCGGGACAGCTTGCACTCAGCGGTTTTGGCGTGGATTTTACCATGCCGGGTCTTGATTTGCTTGACAGCTCGGGTATTTTCGTCTTTATCGGCATCTCGCTCGTTGTGGGCGTTTTGCAGATCTTTACCGCTATGGGTATCAAGATGTATATGCTTTGGAAGAGCGGGGACAAGCTTGCGGCTGTGTTTGATATTGGTCTTTGGTACGTGATCTTTATTGGCATCGCGCTGTTTGCGCTTCTTGACGGCCCTGTTGGCACGGTTGTTCTTGTGGGCTCGCTGTTTTTGAAGGTGGCAACCGCGGGGCGCACCAAAAAGGGTATTTTCGGCAAAGTCACGGGCGGACTGCTCGGTCTTTACGACATTGTGGGCTATGCGTCTGACCTTGCCTCTTACCTTCGTATCATGGCGCTTGGGCTTTCGTCCACGGTCATTGCGTACGTGGTAAACATCATTGCCACCTTGATGATCTCGCCCGAGCTTTCGGTCATGACGGTGATTGGCTGGATCTTCTTGCCGATCATTTTGCTCGGCGGACATCTTTTGAACATTGCGCTCAATCTGCTTGGCTGCTTCGTTCACGACGGACGACTGCAGTATATTGAATTTTTCGGAAGATTCTACGAAGACGGCGGCAGACCCTTTAAGCCGCTCTCTCCCGTAACATCTTATACCAACATTCACTACGACGAGTGAGTGATACCGTTTTGGAATGAAAACCGCGCTTTGCGGAATTTTGGAGGATATTATGAAAAAGAAAACCTTGTTTGTGACCTTTGCCCTTTTGATTCTTGTTTGCCTGATGGCAATTCCGTCTTTTGCCGCACCTGCTGAGGGTGAAAGCGAGCTTTCGCTTTGGAGCTTTTTTAACAACGGTACGGTTCTTTCTCTGATCGGTTCTTTTCTCGCGGTTACCCTTTCGGGCATTGGCTCTGCCAAGGGCGTTGGCATTGCCGGTCAGACTGCTGCCGGCGTGGTTGCCGAAGACCCCTCTCTTTCGGGTAAGTTTATTGCGCTGGAAGCACTCCCTGCAACACAGGGTATTTACGGCTTTATCGCAGCATTCCTTGTTATGATCAAAAACGGCGTGATGGGCGGAACAGCCCCCACGGTGGAAGACGGTATGTATTATCTGTTCGCTTGCCTTCCCATTGCTGTGGTTGGCTTGATTTCTGCCATTCATCAGGGCAAGGTTGCCGCTGCCGGTATGCAGATGGTAGCAAAGCAAAAGGATCAGTTCGTGAAAGCCATCATTTATTCCGCCGTAGTGGAAACCTATGCGATTCTGGCGCTTCTGATTTCGGTTCTTTTGATTCTTCTTCGCTAATTGATTGAAAAAACCAAATTCCCCCTAGAAAGATAGGCTTTCGTAAACGAAAGTTATGGTGATGGATATGAAACAGGAAACTCTGCGCCCGGGGCAGGAAATTGTCAGCGGGATCGATAATATCACAGAAACGATTGCGAAAGAAGCCGAAGCCGAGAGGGCGCTGATTTTGCAAGAGGCAAAAGCGAAGGCTGATGCAATTGCTCTTGAGTACGAACAAAAAGCAAAAAAGATTTTAAGTGAGGCGGAAGACAAGGCGAAAAAAGACAGCGCCGCCGCCCGTGAGCGCGCTGTTTCTGCCGCTGCCAATCACAAGCGCAATCAGCTCCTTTTCAAAAAGGGTGAGCTTGTGGAAAGCGCCTTTGACAAGGCGCTTGAAGCTCTTTTGGCGCTTGATCGTGAAGCGTATTTCAAGCTTTTGTCTTCGCTTTTGTCGCAGGCTTTGGCGGAATACCTTGCCGCAGAAAAGCAATCGGCAGAATATGAGGGCGAGGATTTTGTCAAAGAAACCAACCTTTTGCTTGCCATGGCAAAGCGTGACCTTTCCTACGGCAAGGCTTTGGTGGAATCGGTTTCGGCAGACCTTGCCAAAGTGGGCAAAACGCTGACACTTGCCGAGGCGGACGACAAGATTGGTGCGGGCTTTGTTTTGATCGTTGGAGATGTCCGCATGGATTCTTCACTGAAAACGCTGATTGCTTCAGAGAAAGCATCGCTTGAGGGTGAGGTTTACCGAATCCTCTTTGCATAAGGGAGAACTGTAAGGAGAACTTGTCATGTTCTTGATGAAAACACGCGTGAAAGTACGCGATGAAGACTATATATACGCATCTGCCCGCGCCAAAGCCCGAGAAGCTTCCTTTATGGGCGAGGACGGGATGGCGCGCCTTGTGGCAATGCGCGATTATGACGCAGCGCTTCGCTTTTTGTCGGAAAACGGCTTTGAGATTCTTCGCGACAAAGAAGGTCATGCCGATATAGAGGCAATGCTTGACCGTTATCTTGAAAGGGCGTATCTGCTTGTGAGCGAGAGCGTGCCTGATCTTGATCTGTTTGCGTTTTTGCGCTATCCCTACGATTGCCACAATATCAAAAGCGCGATCAAGGCAGAATTTCGAAAAGAGGATTTCGGGCGCTTATATATGGCGCTCGGCAGATTCACACAAAAAGAGATTGCCGATATGGTGGCAAAGCGCGATTTTTCCAAGCTGCCGAGAGAGATGGGAAAGGCGGCGAAACAAGCCATTTCGGTGTATGCGGCAACCAAAGACCCGCAGCAGATCGATATTTTGCTTGACAAAGCCTGCTACGGCGATATGCTCAAAACGGCAGAGAGCTATTCGCAAAAAAGCTTTGCGGCACTTGTGAAGGTGAAGATTGATCTTGTGAATCTTTTGACCTATATGCGCCTTGTCCGCATGGGGCAGGGGGCTGAGGAAAGCTTTTTTGCTTCTTTTTTAGAGGGCGGAAGCTTGAGTGAAGCTTGGTTTGCCTCTGCTTTCAAGGATGGCAAAGAACGCGCTGCCCGCTCACTTGCGGGGACTGTTTATGCGTCACTTGCCGCGTTTGACGGCTTATCGCTTGCCGTGCTTGAAAAGCGTGCTGACGATTTGTATATCGCATCCGTGAAAAAAGATGCGTTTGCGACCTATGGGGCAGAGGTGATTGCCGCGTTTCTTGTTAAACGCGAATTTGAAGCCAAAAACATCCGCATCATTCTTGCCGCCAAAAAAGCAGGACTTGACAGCGCGTTGATTGAGGAAAGACTGAGGGTACTCTGATGGAATACAAGATCGGTGTGATCGGGGATATTGAGAGTGTGATCGGCTTTATGGCGGTGGGTTTTACGGTGGTGACTGTGGAAACTGCCGAAGAAGCGGCAAAAGAACTCACTCGGATGGCGGAGGAGAATTATGCCATTCTCTTTATCACCGAGCGTTTTGCGAAGGAGATTCCCGATGCGATTGCGGCGTACAAGGATTCGCCTCTGCCATCGGTGATCACAATCCCCGGCAAGGAGGGTGCGACCGGCTACGGGCTTGCCAATATTAAAAAGTCGGTGGAGCGCGCCGTGGGTGCGGACATCCTCTTCAAAGACTAAAATACAGCAAAAAGGAAAAGAGTGATAGGTATGGTTGAAGGAAGAATCGTAAAAGTCTCGGGTCCTTTGGTGATTGCCGAGGGTATGCGAGAAGCCAATATGTTTGACGTGGTGCGCGTGGGGGAAGCCAAGCTGATCGGTGAGATCATTGAAATGCACAAGGATCGCGCATCGATTCAGGTATATGAAGAAACCGCAGGCATCGGCCGCGGCGACCGTGTGGTCTCCACCGGTGCGCCTCTTTCGGTAGAACTCGGCCCCGGTCTGATTGAAAGCATTTATGACGGCATTCAGCGCCCTCTGAATAAAATATTTGAAATTTACGGCCCGAATATCATTAAGGGCATTGACGTTCCCGCGCTTTCGCGTGAGAAGGTGTGGCATTTTACCGCCGCGCTGAAAGCAGGCGACAAGGTCAGCGGGGGCGATATATACGGCACGGTCAAGGAGAGCTCCTCTGTTTTACACAAAATTATGGTGCCGCCCAATCTGAGCGGCGAGATTGTCAGCCTTTCTGACGGCGATTACACCGTGACCGACGTGATTGGCAAGCTGAAAAAAGAAAACGGCGAAATTGTGGATATTACCCTGATGCAAAAATGGCCTGTGCGCCGTGTAAGGCCTTTTTCGAAAAAACTGCCGCCCGATATTCCGATGATTACCGGTCAGCGCACGATCGATACCTTCTTCCCCTTGGCGCAAGGCGGTACGGCGTGTGTACCCGGTCCGTTCGGTAGTGGCAAGACGGTGGTGCAGCATCAGATTGCCAAGTGGAGTGACGTTGACATTGTGGTTTACGTTGGCTGTGGCGAGCGCGGCAACGAAATGACAGACGTTCTTAGAGAATTTCCCGAGCTGAAAGACCCGAGAAGCGGTGAGCCTTTGATGAAGCGTACCGTTCTGATCGCCAACACCTCAGATATGCCGGTTGCGGCGCGTGAGGCTTCGATTTACACAGGCATTACGATTGCCGAATATTTCCGCGATATGGGCTACTCGGTGGCGGTGATTGCCGACTCCTCCTCCCGTTGGGCAGAGGCGCTTCGTGAAATGTCGGGCCGTTTGGAAGAAATGCCGGGCGAAGAAGGCTATCCCGCTTATCTTGCTTCGCGTCTTGCGCAGTTTTATGAGCGTGCGGGCAGAATCGTTTGTCTCGGTGCTGACGGCAGAGAAGGTGCCGTTGCCGCCATTGGCGCGGTATCGCCTCCCGGCGGTGACCTTTCCGAGCCTGTGACGCAGGCAACGCTCCGCATTGTGAAAGTGTTCTGGGGACTTGATTCTTCGCTTGCCTACCGCCGTCATTTCCCCGCGATCAACTGGCTGAATTCCTATTCGCTTTACCGCGACAGACTCAATCCTTGGTTCACGGAACGCGTGTCTTCTCAGTGGAGCCGAAATGTTTCGGAAATGATGCGGCTCTTACAGCTTGAAAGCGAGCTTGAGGAGATTGTGAAGCTTGTGGGTGTGGATGCACTTTCGGCATCTGACCGCTTAACGCTTGAAGTGGCGCGCTCGATTCGCGAGGACTATTTGCAGCAGAACGCGTTTGACACCGGTGACTCCTATGCTTCGCTTGAAAAGCAAGCGGCGCTTTCGGATTTGATTCTCTACTTTGGCGAAGCCGCCAAGGGTGCGATCAACGCAGGCGTGCATATTGACAAGATTGCCGAGCTGCCTTGCCGTGAAGCAATCGGCAGAGCCAAAGGCGTTGCCGAAAACGCGGTGGGTGAGGTCTTTGCCGAGATTAAGGCAGAGATCGACCGCGAGCTTTCCGAGCTTACCGAACAGAAAGGATGATCCCTTATGATCAGAGAATATAAAACCATAGAAGAAGTAGCAGGTCCTTTGATGCTGATCAAGCAGGTAGAAGGCGTGAAATACGACGAGCTTGGTGAAATTGAACTGCCGAGCGCAGAAGTGCGCCGTTGCCGTGTGCTTGAGGTGGACGGCTCGAATGTACTCGTTCAGCTGTTTGATTCTGCCGCCGGCATCAACCTTGCCGAAAGCAAGGTGCGTTTTTCGGGTCACGGCGTGGAGCTTGCCGTATCGAGTGATATGCTCGGTCGCGTTTTCAACGGCATGGGTGAGCCGATCGACGGCGGTCCTCGCATCATTCCCGAGAAGACCTTGAACATCAACGGCGTGCCGATGAATCCTGCCGCGCGCGCCTATCCGTCTGAGTTTATTCAGACAGGCGTTTCGACGATTGACGGCTTGAATACGCTGGTGCGCGGACAGAAGCTGCCGATCTTTTCGGCATCGGGTCTTCCGCACGCCAACCTTGCGGCGCAGATTGCGCGCCAGGCAAAGGTACGCGGCAAGGATGACAAGTTCGCGGTGGTGTTTGCCGCCGTGGGTATCACCTTTGAAGAAGCTGACTTTTTTACCAACGACTTTAAGAAAACAGGCGCAATTGACAGAACCGTTCTCTTTATTAACCTTGCCAGCGACTCTGCCATTGAGCGTATCACAACGCCGCGTATGGCACTCACTGCCGCTGAGCATTTGGCGTTTGACCACGGTATGCACGTGCTTGTTATCATCACCGATATTACCAACTACGCCGAAGCGCTCCGTGAGGTTTCGGCGGCGCGCAAGGAAGTGCCCGGACGCCGCGGCTACCCCGGCTATCTTTACACCGACCTTGCCACCATGTATGAAAGAGCGGGACGCAAGCTGACCAGCGAGGGCAGTATCACGATGATCCCGATCCTCACCATGCCTGAAGATGACAAGACGCACCCGATTCCTGACCTGACAGGCTACATCACCGAAGGTCAGATCATTCTCTCGCGTGAGCTTTACCGCAAGGGCTATATGCCGCCTGTGGATGTGCTTCCTTCGCTTTCGCGTTTGAAGGACAAGGGTATTGGCGAGGGCAAAACGCGTGAAGACCATGCGCCGACCATGAACCAGCTGTTTGCCGCCTACGCGCGCGGTAAGGAAGCGAAGGAACTCATGGTGGTGCTTGGCGAGGCGGCGCTTTCGCCGGTTGACCGTCTTTACGCCAAATTCTCGGATGAGTTTGAAAAGCAGTATATCAATCAAGGCTTTACCGAGGATCGCTCGATTGAAGAAACGCTTGACCTTGGTTGGAAATTGCTTTCGATTCTGCCGAAGAGCGAGCTCAAACGAATCAAACCGCAGCTGATTGAAAAATACCATCCCGATAACAAGGGAATGATAAATACCATCCCGATAAACAAGGCGTGAGCCAATTTGATTCACCAAAGGAAGGATCTTAGCCATGGCACAAATGCGAGTGAATCCCACCCGTATGGAAATGAAAAAACTGCAGGGCAAGCTTGCCACAGCAAGACGCGGACACAAGCTCTTAAAAGACAAGCGCGATGAACTTATGAAGCAATTTCTTGACATCGTGCGCGCCAATAAGGAGCTGCGAGAAGCGGTGGAAGCAAGGCTTATGACGGTTCATGCCTCAATGAGCATTGCTGCCTCGCTCTCGTCAAGCAAGATGTTGGAGGAAGCTTTGATGCTCCCCAAGACCGAGGGCGTGCTTTCGGTTTCTTACCGCAACATGATGAGCGTGGACCTGCCTGTGTTTGATTTTGCTCTGCGCGGGGCAGGCGCGGGCGGTCAAAGCTACGGCTTTGCCTTTACCTCGGGGGAGCTTGATGCGGCAATTGCGCAGCTTTCTGAGCTTCTGCCCGATCTTATTAAGCTTGCCGAGCTTGAAAAGACCGCGCAGATGCTTGCCGAGGAGATTGAAAAAACACGCCGCCGTGTGAATGCGCTGGAATATATCATGATCCCGCAGTATCAGGAGAGTATTCGCAGCATCAAAATGAAGCTTGACGAAAACGAGCGCGGCAACACGGTGCGTCTGATGAAGGTCAAAGACTTAGCGGTTGCCAAAGCCCTTGCCGAAGCACAAAAACGCAAGGCGGAGTGAGATAAAAAAAGCACTTGCAAATGGGTGGTTCTCATAAAGAAGTTGAAAAACCGACAGATTTTGATGATCTGTCGGTTTTTAGTATTCAATTAACTGAGATTTAAAGACTATTTTATTATCAAATAATAAATTACGCTTTCATTTCATCAATAGATTCAACCCATATTTCGTCACATATCAGTGAAATCATGGGACTTGCATAATTAGTAGCGATTTCGACAATCACAGAAGAACTGTTCTTTTTCAATAAAAAGTGCTCAATTGTAGGGTGAGGAGCGATGATGTTATATTCTTTCATAGAAGCTAACATATTACCATAATCAAAATTGACAGTAGAGCATTTCTTAAAACGTATAATAACATCTTTATCTTTAAGATCTCGAGGTTCGTCAAAATAATAATATACTGTAACTAATAAATCAGTTAGATTATCGTCCCAACAAATGTCACATATAATTCCTTCACTAAAGTCATATATAGAATTAATGTCATTAAAATCACGGCTAAGTATCATTACTTCACCTCTATTATTTCAAAATAATGTGTGTTGTCATAAATATCTCAAGTATCGGTCTTATAAAGTGTTATGTCCAAATTACATCAATATTCTGGTTTTAGGCTCGATAAATTATCGTTTGGTTTTATTGTGGTTTTATTGCCCTGTGCCTTTGTATTACAAAGGCACAGGGCAAAGCCCATACCCCTAAAGTGGCGCGCATCCAAAGGCTCCCTCCGGGAGGGAGCTCCCGACGAAGTCGGGTGAGGGAGAATGCGTTACAACAAAGTTAATCAACACTCTAAGTCACGCAGGCTCCTTCCGTCACGCTACGCGTGCCACCTCCCTCTCGGAGGGAGGCTTTTCGTTAGCCTCATTTGTACTACGATGTAACAACTAAAACTTTACAAAGCCTTCCGCGTGTCATCTTGAGCGAAGTCCCGCCCGAGATCCCAAGCCCTATGCTTACGCTTCGGGTTCGACTTCGCTTCGCTCCGCTCAGGATGACAGCGGGCGGGACGCAGTCGAAACCCGTAGGGCAAACGGCTTGCCGTTTGGATCTCGCGGAAATTATTTATATAAAGTTTTAGTTGTTACATCATACTACGAGGTATCAATCATTTGCTCAGACACAAAAACGGAGTTCTGTCGAACAACAGAACTCCGCTATTTTTTTATGATTTGGTAGTAAACAGGCGTGTTCCGCGCTTTTTTAAGGTGAGAAGAAGCGGATAGCCGACCGCACAGCAGGCAAGGGCTTGCCCTGCGCCGACTGTGAGCATCATCAGCCACAGCGCTTCGTTTGCGCAATCGGGATAGGTGAATTTTAAGATAAAGGGGATGATGAGCGCGTTGACGATAACAGGCGGGAGCGTGACAAGGAAGCTGTTCTTTCTGAATAGGTAAGAAAGAATGGCGGCGACTAAGGTGGCAAGTGTGCCGAAGATGATGTCGAAAATGTTGCCTGTCATGAGATTTGCCACAAGACACCCGACCGTAAGACCGGGGATGGCGGCGGGGGTGAAAAAGGGAAGGATCGTTAAGACCTCCGAGACGCGGAACTGGATCATGCCGAAGGAAAACGCACCGAAGGTATAGGTGAGGGTTGCATACAGCGCGCCGATGATGGCGGCGTACAGGATGAATAGGGTGTGTGCTTTTCGTTTGGTGTTGGTCTTCATGCTGCTTTTTTGCGCAGAAAAAATTTGCGCAAGCTCCTTTAGTTTTGTTTTAGGTGAGGAAGGTTTCGAACTCACCGAAAGCTATTATACCGCGCAAAAAAGCAACTGTCAAGAGAGAAACGAAAAACAGTTTAGGTTTTGGCAAGCAGAGGTTCTTTTGAGAGGATCGGTGTGATTTTGCATACACCCTCGTGCATCGAAAGAATCGTGTAGGGTGACGGGGTTTGGGTGATCTGACAGCCCTCTCCCACCACGTTGTGGAAGAGCGTGACACCGTCTTTTACTGTGACAGTGCTTGATACAATCGAATGACAGACAGATGTGTTCTCGCCGAGTGTGACGTGATTCATCAAAACAGACGATTCGATATGCGCGCTTTGCGGGATGATACAGTGCGAGCCGATAACGCTTTTGCCGTCGCTTGCTCGGAGATTGGCGGCAAGATAGCTCTCGAGTGTGCCGATGTCGCACCAATAATCGTCAAAGAGGGTGTAGCCAAGGCGGTAGCCTTTTTTTAAAAGCGCCGGGAAGAGGTCTTTGCCGAAATCGTAAAAGCCGTCGGGAATTTCACACAGCACGCGACGCGAGAGGAGATAAATGCCGATATTGACGGTATGGGAAGGTGTTTCTTGGGGACTTGGCTTTTCTACAAAGCGCTCAATGCGAGAGGAGCTTCCCACCATAACGCCGTAGCCTGTGACGTTGTTGAAATACTTGGCGGCAATGGTGACATCCGCGCCGCTTTGTTCGTGTGATTGGATGAAGCGTGCAAGGTCGCCTTCAAACAAAGCGTCTCCCGACAAAACGAGGATATCCCCCTCGTCGGTTAAGCGATCTCCGTATTGGTCGGTGGAGTAGCCTGCGGGGAGAACGGCTGCTTTGACGGCACCTGCCGTGCCGAGCGGTTTCTCTTCTGTGGCGTAGTTGAGTTTCACGGTGCGAAAAATGCCGCCGTAGCGTTTGATGATGGCTTCTTTTTGGTAAGCCACCGTGATCGTGGCACGGCGAAGACCTGCCTTTTCCACGGCACGTAAAATGTGTGAGAGGGTGGGGATGTTGCCCACCGGAAGCAGCGGTTTGGGTAAGCTGTCGGTCAAAGGGGCAAGGCGCGTGCCTTTGCCGCCTGCGAGAATGATAACATCGGTAACCAAGGAAAAAACTCCTTTTTGGTTTATTGTATCCCGATGTTATGAAAAAATGCGAAATGCGGAATGCAAAATGCGGAAAGTCCTCGTGTCATCCTGAGCGAAAAAAACATCCCGGTGGGATGTTTTTGTAGTCGAACCCGACCAAAGGAGGGCGCGCGTAGCGCGGGATCTACGATATTGAGAGTGCCATACCGCCCGAGATCCTGCCTTCGCTTTGCTCGGCAGCCCTACGGGTTTCGGCTACGCTACGCTTCGCTCAAGATGACACGGGCGGGTCTATGTTTCCTCCAATGAGGACAACGAACAAGGAGCTCCGATTTCGGAGCTCCTTGTTTTGGTTTTTACTTTTCGTCGAGCTTGGTATAAAGGATGCTGACCTCATCGAGGGTGAAGCTTTCGGGCAGGGTGACAACGCCCCATGTAGCATCGGTTGCGGGGAGGATCTTGCGGAGCGCTTCTGTGCCGACAGGGATCACGGGAGCAAAGAGGTTTGCCATGTTGGCGATCATGAAGAGGCAAGTCGCGGTGATGTCACCGAAACGGGCGGCATCTTCCTTGGCGGCAACCCAAGGCTTGGCTTCATCGTAATACTTATTGGCGTACTGAATGAAATCGACCATATCCTCGGTCGCCGAGCGAAGCTCGCCGTTTTCCATCTTCGCGCCGATGGTTTCGTAAAGCGAGGTCACGTGATTGAACACTTCGGCATCCACCTTACCGGCAGGCACTTCGCCGCCATACTTCTTCACGAGGAAGGAAAGGTTACGGTTGACAAAGTTACCGAAGCCGCCGCAGAGGAATTTGTTATAGGTCTGGATCATCTCGGGAATCGAGAAGTTAACATCGCGTTTTTCGGGGTTATACAGCATGGTGTAGAAGCGGACGGCATCCACAGGATAGTTTGCTGCAAGATCATGCACCGAAATGAGGTTGCCCTTGGATTTGGACATCTTTTCGTCGTTCATATTGACGTATTCGCTCGAAACGATGTGGGTGGGCAGCTGCATATCGGGATCGATGGCAAGCTGAAGGGCGGGGAAGATCACGGTATGGAAAGGAATATTGTCCTTGCCGTGTACGTAGTAGGCGGAAAGCCCCGAATCCTTTTTCATGAATTCTTCAAAGGAGATGCCTTTGTCTTCGCAAACCTTCTTGCAAGCGGTGAGGTAGCCGAGCACAGCTTCAAACCAAACGTAAACGCGCTTGGTGTCGTAGCCGGGAAGCGGTACTTCCACGCCCCAATCGAGGTCACGGGTCACAGCTCTGTCGGGCAGACCCTGATCGAGATACTTTTTGGTTTCGTTGTTGGCATTCCAGCGCCACTTTTCGCCGTTTTCGGCAGCAAATGCGGTGAGGGCATCTTGGAACGCCGAAAGACGGAACATTAAGTGCTTATTGGTGCGAGTGGAGGTGGGCTTTTTGCAGATGCGGCAGATCTTGTCGGTCATCTTATCGGCATCAAAGGAAGCCATGCAAAATTCGCACTGGTCGCCTCTTGTCACCTTGCCGCAAATCGGGCATTTGCCCTCGATCTCGCGGTCGGAGAGGAACTTGCCGCAGTCTTCGCAATAGTCCTGCGGTTCGGTGGTTTCATACAGATAGCCGTTTTTATCGATGGTTCTCAAAAAGTCCTGTACGGTCTTCTTGTGATAATCGGTATCGGTATTGGTATAAAGATCATAGGTGAAGCAGAGCTTTTCGAAATTATCAACAAATTCGGCGTGGTAGGTGCCTGCGATGTCGGCAGGGGAAACGCCTTCTTTTCTGGCACGTTCGGTGATGGGGGTGCCGTGCATATCCGAGCCGGACACCATGACGGTTTCATAGCCTTTCAGACGGGAATAGCGGGCGAGAACGTCGCCGGGGAGCAGGGCGGCGAGGTGACCGACGTGCAGATTGTTATTGGCATAAGGCCAGGCAATGCCGATGAGAACTCTTTTTTTCATGGATTCATTCTCCGTTTTCTATCTAAAATAATCATTATCTTATAGTTTACCACGCTTTTGTATCTTTGTCAAGGCAAACCTTTTGCCGTTACGTGTCATCCTGAGTGGAAACTGCCCGAGATCCCGCTTCGCTTCACTCAGGATGACACGGGCAGTTGGAATCGAACTGCGAAGCAGCACCGAGCGAAAGCGATGGTGGGATCTCGTAACGGTTGCAGGGATACGGCATTTTATTTTTCTTTATAGTAAAGCATACAGTGGCAGTAGCCTTCGAAATTTTCATCGGCGATCTGCTCGCGGAATTCCTTGCAGATACATTTGGTATCTTCGGTTGACTGCATACGGCAAGGGCAGTAGCCACCACGCTGCTTTAAGCCTTCTTTGACAATTTTAACGACCTCTTCATTTTCATTCAAGCGGATTTTCATGGTTGTGACCGTAGCTTTCGCTTTGCGAAAGCTTCCTTTCTTGCGGAATTGGGGCTGGTTTTGCGAAGCAAAATCGCCACCGATTCGGTGCGGGGGTGATTGCCACAAAACGCGTTTGAAAGAGTTATCTTTCAAACAAACACCACTTTTTTGTCATTGCCCTTCTATTTTACTCCAAAGTGAAAGAAAAAGCAAGACTATACGGCGCAACTTTTGCATATATTTTGTGCAAGTCAGTAGCTTTTGATGGGGGAAGGGACGATGAAAAGAGAAAACAAGAATTTTCACTTTTTTAAGAATGTGTTGCTGTTAACCGCAACGGCGCTTTTGATGCGGAGCGTTTCGCTGACCTTTAACCTCTATTTGAAAAACAAATTGGGAGCTGACGGGGTGGGCTTATTCTCGCTCATCATGAATCTTTTTTCCTTTGCCGTGACTTTTGCCACAAGTGGCGTGAGTTTGCTTGCCATGCGACTGGTTTCGGAGGCGCTCGGCAAAAACCGTCCGCTTGAAGCCAAATCGGCAATGAAGCGCTGTCTTGTGTATGCGCTTTCCTTTGGCGGGCTTGCGTTTTTTCTGTTATTTACCTTTGCACAGCCGCTTGGCGAGGGGCTTTTAGGGGATTCTCGCACGGTGCTTTCTTTGCGTGCGCTTGCGGTAAGCTTGCCGTTTCTTTCGCTCTCGTCGGCGCTCAGCGGTTATTTTACCGCCGTGCGCCGTGTTGCTAAAAGTGCCGCTATGCAGGTGGGAGAGCAGTTTTTCAGGATTTTTCTCACGGTTTCGGTCTTTACCTATCTTGCGCCGAATGATCTGGAAATGACCTGCTTTTTCGTGGTGCTCGGCGGTGTGGTGGCGGATGTGATTTCGCTTTTGGTTTCGATGATTCTTTACCGCTTGGATCTTCATAAGCACAATCGCGCCAAAGGCAAGCACATACCAGCCGACCTAAACCGTCGCATTCTTGCCATTGGGCTTCCGGTTGCGTTTTCGTCCTATTTTCGCTCCGCTCTTGTGACGCTTGAGCATCTTCTCATTCCGCGCGGACTTGTGACGTTTGGCATGACGCATACCGAGGCGCTTGCCGCATATGGGGTTTTGGAAGCGATGGCGTTGCCGATCATTCTCTTTCCTTATGCCTTTTTAAGTCCTTATTGCAACCTGCTGATTCCCGAAATTGCCGAACAGCGCGCGGGGGAAAGGCAGGATGCCATGCGAAAAACTGCCGAGCGCGCCCTTTCGTTTGTTTCTGTCTTCGGGGTGGGTGTTGCCACGGTGATGCTGACGCTTGCCTTGCCGATCGGAAACGTGTTTTGTGCGAGTGATGAAGCGGCAAGCTATATCATGCTGCTCGCCCCTCTTGTGCCGATCATGTACGCCGATACCACGGTGGATGCTTTACTCAAAGGCATGGACGAACAGCTTTACACCATGCGCGTGAATTTGTTTGATTCCTTGCTCGGCGTTGTGCTTGCGCTCCTTACCGTACCGCTTTTCGGTATCCGGGGGTACGTTCTCAACCTGATTCTTTGTGAGGTGATCAATTTTTCTTTGAGTGTTTCAAGGCTTTCGGGAAAGCTTCGCCCACGGTATGCAGTATTTGACAGTTTGTTTCTGCCGATTATGGCAGGAGCGATCTCGGCATTCCCTGTGCGGAAGCTTGCTTCTGTCTTTACGGTGTCTGGTGGCAAAGGCGCGCTCTTTTTCTTAATGGCAATTGCCGCAGGGTTGTATCTTCTCACGCTTCGGGTGCTAAAGCGCGTGAGAAAACGGATGGGGATTCAGATTATGAAACAAAAGCACGCATGATGTTTCATGCGTGCTTTTGTTTTATTTCTTTGTGGGAATGCCGTCAATATAGCTCCAGGATTCTTTGAAAAGAATCTCGGCGGTTTCTTCAATGCCGTATGCCCAGTCTTTGTTCCAAGATGCGGGTTCGGCGCGAGTTTCGGAATAGACGGTTTTCAGATTTGTGCAATTGAAGAATACCCATTCGCCAAGAGAGGAAACCGTTTCGGGAATCACAATTTCAGTGAGAGCTGTGCAACCGGAGAAAGCACACAAGCCGATCTTTCTTACGTGAGAGGGAAGGGTGATGTTCTTTAAGTTGTGGGAGTAGTAGAAAGCGTATTCTCCGATTTCGGTGACGCTTTCGGGGAAGGTGAAGGTTTCAAAGCTTCCCGGAACGGCGATCAGCTTGGTGGCGTTCTTATTATAAAGCGCGCCATTGATGCTTGTGAAGTTGGGATTGTTTTCATCGACTGTGATGGATTTCAAGTTGTTACAGTCCGAAAAAGCGCGCAAGCCGATTTCGGTGACGCTTGCCGGAATATGAACACTCGTCAGCGTATTGCGTTCGGAAAAAGCGTTTTCGGCAATCGATGTGACCGTTTCGGGAACAGAAAACTCCGCAAGATTGCTGAATACCGCGTAGAGTTCGGTTTGGTTTTTGTTGTAAAGCACGCCGTTTTCGACGGTGTACATGGGGTTATCCTTTGCGATCACAAACGCAGAGAGATTGGCACAGTCCGAAAAAGCGTGCTTGCCGATCTCCACCACGGTGGCGGGCAGGGAAATACTGCTGATGCTGCTGCAACCGTAAAAGGCTTGTGCGCCAAGGTGCGTCAATTTGTTCGGAATGTTGATTTCGGAAAGGTTGACGCATCCGTAAAAAGCATGGTCGCCGATGGCTTCGATGCTGTCGGGCAGGACAACTTCGGTCAGGTTTTCGCATTCGGCAAAGGTGAGCATACCGATTTCGGTGATGCCTTCGGGAACGGTGATGCTTTCAAGTGCTTTACAGCCGTTAAAAGCAACCATACTGATATTGGTGACAGTTTCGGGAATTTCAATATCGTACAGGGCGATGCATTCGTAGAACGCCGCTTCGCCGATGCTTTCAAAGTTTTTGCCAAACTTCACGGTTGTGAGTAGATCACAGCCCCAGAAGCAGCCCTCGCCGATCTTCTTCACGCTGTCGGGCAGGGTGATTTTTTCAAGATCAAAGCAATATTTGAAGGCTTCGTCGCCAAGCGCTACGACAGGCTTGCCGTCATATTCGCTCGGAATCGTGATCTCACTGCCTTCCCATGCGCCAAAGCCAACAACATGGTAGCCTCTTTCTTCGGGAACATAGGTGAACTCCAAAAGCTCGGTCAGGTCTTGTGTGGTTTCGGGCGCTTCGGTGGTTTCGGGTGCTTCGGTGGAGGTGATCACCGTGGTGCTGACAAAGGGTGTGGTGGTAGGTGCTTGAGACGTGGTTGTGGGTGCTGTTGTGATAACAGTCGGTGCTTGGGTGGTGGTTGCAGACTCACCGCCGCAAGCGGCAAGAAGTGCAAGCGTAAGCAGTAAAGCAGTAAGCAAGAGCGCTTTTTTCATAGTCAAAACTCCTTGATGTATTGATATCAATATTGTAATATAAAAAATCCATAAAGTCAAGTGGCGTTTTGGCTATGGGTACATAAAATGAAAGGTTGGGGCATAGATTGTAGCAACAGGCGTTGCAAAAGAAGCAAACGCCAAAAAGGAGTGGCTATGTTTATTTATTCGGTGAAGGGTTCGACCTTAAAATTTTTCGGCGCGTTGTCGCTGTCTCTTTTGGTTCTGGTTCTGCTTGTGATCTTTGTGCCGTCGTATGATGCGAGTTCTCTGCCCACAGGTCAATAGGTGGAATACAGCGGCATCAAAACCAACGAAGACCGCGTGACTTTTCTTTCGCGTTTCGGATGGACAGTGGAGAAGGAGCCGATTTTGGAAGAAGACGTGACAATACCCGCCGACTTTGACAGCGTATTTGCGGCATATAACGATTTGCAGAAAACGCTAGGACTTGATCTTGCGCGTTACAAGAGAAAAGGTGTGAAGCATTACCGCTACAAGGTGACAAACCATCCGAGTGGCGGCACGGTGTATGCCAATCTTTTGATCTATCGCGGCAAGGTGATTGGCGGAGATATTTCCTCGGCGGCAATGAACGGCTTTGTGTACGGCTTCCGCGGTGAAGAGGTGAAGACGCCCACAACGAGTGATTGAGGGGTGCGGTTAGATTTCGGTATCATTCGGTAGGGGTCGGCGCC
>JAFXJX010000107.1 GCA_017532025.1 Clostridia bacterium
CCCAATATCGACTATGAACTTTTACTCGGCGATTACACCGAGATAGAGGAATGGATCAAAACAGGGCGCGTTGATCTCGGCTTTCTCCGTCTGCCCACTGTCGATGAGTTTGAAACGGTATTCTTGGAGGAAGATAAGCTACTCGTGGTTATACCCGAGGATCACGCACTTGTCGATAAGGACAAATTTCCAGTAAAGGCATTGTGCGATTATCCCTTTATGCTTCTTGAAAAGGGTGCGAAAGCTGAAATCTCCGAGGTTTTTGAGAGAAACGGCATTACACCTAACGTGCATTTTACAACGTGGGATGATTATGCGGTGATGTCAATGGTTGAGGGAGGTCTCGGAATAGCTATTCTTCCCGAGCTGATACTGCGTAGAATACCGTACAGAGTTGTGGCGAAAGAGCTTGATGTGCCCGCGTACAGAAGGATAGGTGTGGCTTACCGAAGCACAAACGCACTCTCCATTGCTGCAAAGAAATTTATGGAGTATTTGAAATACAGATAATTGTTATTAGACTAACGATAAACAAGTTAAAAGTGAACAGTGAATAGTGAAAAAGTAAGAGCCTGAAACGTTTGTTTCAGGCTCTTTGGCGGAGAGAGAGGGATTCGAACCCTCGTGTGGTTTTAGCCACAAACTGATTTCGAGTCAGCCCCGTTATGACCGCTTCGATATCTCTCCGTATTCGATTGTGTTTGAATTTTTCAAGGCTTTTGCAAGGCCGATGGCAAAATGCTCGCATCCAAAATTCAAGAAAAATGAAGCATTTGCGAGATAATCGATGAAAACACGAGCTTTCGCACATTCGATAGTGACGAGATCGGTTACATTTCGAGTCATCCGAGGTTCACAAACCTCATATGACACGCTTCGATATCCCCCAAATTCACTTCTGCTGTTTTCGCAACGGATATATTATACCACACATTCAAAAAAAAAGCAATAGTTTCCGAAAAAATTTTCCCAAACAGAAAAAATGCATGATTTGACGATAGAAACACAAATTTTGTCTTGCTTTTTTCCGGTTTTTATTGTAAAATAGAGGTATCAAATAAACCAATTCATGGAGGACTCACAATGAAGACTTATTTTTCCACACTCCCGAAAATCGAATATGAGGGAAAGACAACCGACAACCCGCTGGCGTTCCGCTACTACAATCCCGATGAGATCATTGCTGGCAAGCCGATGCGTGAGCATCTGAAGTTTGCAATGTCCTACTGGCACACGATGTGTGCAGAGGGCACGGATATGTTCGGTGTCGGCACGCTCACAAAGAACTACGGAGAATCCGATCCGATGGCAAGCGCACGCGCAAAGGCAGAAACCGCATTTGATCTGATGGACAAGCTGCAGATCGATTACTTCTGCTTCCATGACCGCGACATCGCGCCGGAGGGTGCAACGCTGGCTGAATCCAACGCGCGTCTTGATGAGATCACCGATCTGCTGGAAAAGCTGATGAAAGAACACAACAAAAAGGTTCTCTGGGGTACCGCCAACTGCTTTGGCAACCCGCGTTATATGCACGGTGCCGGTACCGCGCCGAACGCCGATGTTTTTGCGTTTGCCGCAGGTCAGATCAAGAAGGCACTCGAAATCACCCATCGTCTGGGCGGTAAAGGCTACGTCTTCTGGGGCGGTTGTGAAGGTTACGAAACGCTGCTCAACACCGACATGGCAAAAGAGCTTGACAACATGGCATATCTGATGCATCTTGCAGTCGACTACGCACGCTCCATCGGCTTTGACGGTGACTTCTACATTGAACCCAAGCCCAAGGAACCGACCAAGCACCAGTACGACTTCGACGCGGCAACGGTTCTCGCATTCCTGCGCAAGTACGGTCTTGAAAAGGATTTCAAACTGAACATCGAAGCAAACCACGCGAC
>JAFXJX010000108.1 GCA_017532025.1 Clostridia bacterium
GTCGCACCGACCTGCACCGAGCGAGGTTACACAACGCACACCTGCCACTGCGGAGACAGCTATACCGACAGCTACACCGACGCGACAGGCCACAGCTACAGCGATACCGTGGTCGCGCCGACCTGTACCGAGCAGGGTTACACCACACACACCTGTCACTGCGGAGACAGCTATACCGACAGCTACACCGACGCGACAGGTCACAGCTACAGCGATACCGTGGTCGCGCCGACCTGCACTGAGCAGGGTTATACCACACACACCTGTCACTGCGGAGACAGCTATACCGACAGCTACACCGATGCGACGGACCATGCCTGGGACGATGGCGTTGTGGTGGTTGAGCCTACCGAAGATCAGGTGGGGCAGAAGGACTACACCTGCACCGAATGCGGTTTCGTGAAATCCGAAGAGATAGAGTATGCGGATCAGGATACACCGGACACCGCACCGGATACCACACCCGATACTGACAGTACGAAGAAATCGGAGGACGGTGGAATTGGCGTTGGCGCGGCGATTGCCATTGTTGTCGGTGTGGGAACACTCGGCGGCGGTGGAGTTGCTCTGTACCTGATTTGGCGCAAAAAAGGAATCATACCGTGATAAAAAGAGATCGCATAGAGAGATTCTCTGTGCCGAGATAAACAAGAATCCCACAAACCGTTAACGGTCTGTGGGATTTTTGCTATTGGTTTTTGATCAAATGATCGTTTGGATATACGCGCATAAGGCTTCTGCCATGATGCGGTGTGCCGTTTTGTTGGGGTGAAGCTGATCGGGGAAGTGCTCACCGAGGGGCTTTGTGACGGCATACATATCAAAAAAGTGGGTTTGGTAGCCTGCAGCGTTCAAATCCGTGACAAGCTCGCTTTGCAGCTTTCGCAGTGGAAGCATATCGTAGCGGTCGTTTTTGTTGCCAAAGCAGGCAGGGCTGTTCATCAAAACGAACCGCATATCGGGGTTTTTCGCTTTCAGGGCGGCAAACAGCGTGTGGCAGCTGCTTTGGAATGTGGCAATTTCGGTATCGGTCCAGCCTTTGGCGTGATAAGCATCGTTTGTGCCGAGCATGACGGTAACAAGGTTGAGCCGTGCGGCGTTTTGCATGAGGTCCTGATAGCTGACCGAATTGAAATAGGAATCCACGCCGAGGTCACCTCGCATGGTTTTGCCGCCGTTGCCGAAATTATAAACGGCAGCGTTTGGCAAAAGCGCTTCAAGTGCGGCGGGAAAGGCTTCTTTGGCAGGCTCCCTGAGCCCCGTGCCTGCGGTGATGCTGTCACCGATACAGCCGATGTAGACAGTTTTGGGTTCCATAGTTCCTCCCGACGTTATTCTTGGGTTGTGATTCGTACAAGATCGAAGTCAACGATGTTACCCATTGCCCAGTCGATCGGCGCAAAGACGATTTCATTGTCGCCGTTGATCATATCCACGGTGAAGCTGATCGACTTGGCGTCGGAAGCATTCCAAGAGACAGTTGTGGTTGCGCCGCCGCGAATCTGCTCGGAATGGAGCGTGCCGTTGACCGTGACGCCGATTTTATAGCCGTCGGTGTCGGCGTAATAAACGATAAGCTCGTACTTGCCTTCGTAGTTTCCCGTGAGAATATAGGTGGCGGAGTGTCCTTCACGCCAGACGGAAAGGCAACCCTCGCTTGTGTTGACACCAACCAGAGTGCCGTCGGTGAGAATATGGATGTCGGTTTTGGAGGCAATCGGCGAGTTGTCGTCGGGTATTTCAGGCTGTTCGCCGGAGGAAATATCAGGGGACGAGCCGAGGAAGATCGGATACCCTTCGGCACTTGCTGTCCAAGCGGTGTAGCCTTCTTTTGTGCCTTCATTCAGCTTGCTCAGAAGTGTGCCGTCTGTCATTTGTCCTTCGGTTAGCTTTTTGCCGTCGGTTCTCGTATAGCTGCCCGAAAGGGGGAGGGAACTACTGTGATAGACGTTTTTCATGGATACTTCGTGTTTGAAGCCTTCGTCATATCCTGCGATGATGCCGACGTAGTTTGTACCTTTGATACTTGCCATGGAATAGACGTTTTCGAATGCCGCGGGATTGTTTTGGTTCAGTGAGGTATTCACGCTTCCCACGATACCGCCGACCGAGGTGGTTCCCGTGACGGTTGCCATCGAGAAGCAGTTGATGATTTTTGAGCTGTTGAACATACCGCAAAGTCCGCCAACGTCGTCAACGCCGCTTACGGTGGCAAGGCTGTAGCAGTTTTCGATTACGGCGTTCAGAGTTTTGCCTGCAAACGCGCACAGCACCGTATGACCGAGGAAAAGCGTGGCGGTATCATTTGGCATACCCAAGGAAGTGGTAAAACGCTTTCAATGATATGGCTTTCCAAGTGGATTCTTGCCAACAATCCCAACGCTCGTGTTCTTATTGTAACTGACCGTGAAGAACTCGACGATCAGATTGAAAAAGCATACAAGGGTGTTGATGAGAATATTGTTCGCACCAAGAGTGGTGCAGATCTTGTCAATAAGCTCAACTCTTATGAACATCCGCTTATTTGTTCGCTGATTCACAAGTTCGGCAAGAACGGCGGCGAAGCTACTGATAAGGATATCGATAAATACATCGAAGAAATCAAGAAAGCTTTGCCCAAGGATTACTCTGCCAAGGGTGATTTTGTAGTATTTGTTGATGAGTGCCACAGAACGCAATCCGGTAAGCTCCACGCAGCTATGAAAACCATTATTCCGAATGGTATTTTCGTCGGTTTCACAGGAACGCCTCTCTTGAAGAAGGACAAAAAGACAAGCCTTGAGACCTTTGGCGGTTATATTCACACTTATAAATTTGACGAAGCTGTTCGTGATAAAGTCGTTCTTGACTTGCGCTATGAATACCGTGACGTGCCGCAGGAAATCAAGTCTCAGGATAAGATCGACGCTTGGTTTGACATTCACACAAAGGGGTTGACGCCCCACGCTCAGGCAAAGCTTAAGGCAAAGTGGGCGACGATGCAAAAGGTGCTTTCTTCTCGTTCCCGTCTTGAGAAGATTGCGCTTGATGTCCATTTTGATTTTCAAACCCAACCTCGTTTGATGGATGGAAACGGCAACGCAATGCTTGTAGCGGATTCGGTATATTCCGCGTGCAAATACTATGAAATATTCCAGCAGATAGGACTCAAAAAGTGCGCTATCATCACTTCCTACGAACCGCAGGCGAGTGATCTTCGTACAGAAACAGTGAGCGACGAGGAAGAAACCGAGGTTTTCGAAAAATACGAAATATATCAAAAAATGCTGGGCGGTCAAAGCGCAGAGGACTTTGAAAAAGAAGCAAAGCGCAAGTTCATTGAAGAGCCTGCCAATATGAAGCTTCTGATTGTTGTCGATAAGCTTCTGACCGGATTCGATGCACCGCCTTGTACCTATCTTTACATCGACAAAGCAATGCACGATCACGGCTTGTTCCAAGCAATCTGCCGTGTTAACCGTCTTGATGATGAGAGTAAGGATTTTGGTTACATCGTAGACTATAAGCAGTTGTTTGGCGACCTTGCTGATGCGATCAATACTTATACAGCCGGAGCATTTGAAGATTACGATGCCGAGGATGTTGCAGGACTTATCAAAGACCGTACAGAAGAAGCAAAGAAATACTTCCTTGAAACCTTGGATGCGCTTGACGAGTTGTGTGAAGGTGTTGCTATGCCTCGTGCAGAGCTTGACTACATTCATTATTTCTGCGGCGAGAATGGTGTTGATCTTGACAACGATAAGCATATGCTCGTAGCCGTGAAAAGCTTTACAAGCTTGTATCTCGTTTGGTGCGTGCTTATACCGAATTCAAGCCGAGAATGGACGATGCCGGTATTTCTTCCGATGATCAGGCTAAATTTGCCGAGAGAGTGAATACGTATATTAAGCTTCGTGAGGTTATTGGACGAGCAAGTGGAGATTTCCTTGATTTCAAGCAGTTCGAGCCGGGTATGCGTTACTTGATTGACAACTACATTGTTGCCGACGACGCTGAAAAGATTGCTATATTTGATGACTTTACGCTTCTTGATTTTATTATTGAGCAAGAAGATAAGCTCAACAAAGACGGCAAGAAGCGAAAGTTCTGCTATTTCCGCATTGACCGGATGACTGACGTTAACGTTTATTATGATGAAATTTTCCGAGGTAAACGGCTTGTAGAGAAGATTGATTTTTCAACGCTTACGGCAGGCACGTTTGTGATGATCATGCCGAGAAGCAGCGTGCCCTCGTCGGCAATATAGTGGTCTACCGTGCCGCTTTTGCCGAGTGCCGTGATGGATTGGAAAACGGTATTAAAACCAACTTTTTTCAAGCTGATCGGGGTTGTGCCGTCGGTAAAGGTAAAGGTGGCAACGAAATTGTCGATTTCTTCAAACCACGCTTGGTTGACCACACAGAGAATGCGAATATCGTATTTGGATAAATCGTAACGTCCGATACGAGTCTGCGCGTAAAAGGCGTAGTTTTGCCCGTCGGGAAGCGAAAGGATCTGGGAAATTTCGTCTGCGTCGGTTTCCTGTGCCATTACCGCGGCAGAGCAAACAGAAAGAGCGGTAACAACGGCAAGAAGACACAGCACCGTGAGTAGAATTTTTTTCATATAGACCTCCATGATGATTGGTTAATGAAGTTTTACTATAAAATCCTTGAAAACACAAGAGCTTTTACGAATTTTTCACAAAAAGCAGAACACGCCGCTTGGATTTTTCCAAGCGGCGTGGTTTTTTGTTTTTTTCGTTTGGACTCGGTCAATCGTCGATGCCCAAAAGCCAGGTGACCGATACTTTTAAGATTTTGGCAAGCTCTTTGAGCTCATAGTCTGCCACAAAGCGCGTACCGATTTCAATGCGGGAAATGCTGTCGCGCTCAATTGTGATTCCTGCGATCTGCAAGCGCGCCGCAAGGTCGCTTTGTGTCAAACGGTGACGGCAACGCGCTTCGTGCACACGGTCGCCGCAAATGTTTTTTCTTCCGTTAAAATCGTATATTTTCAAAATATTCCTCCAAAATTCGATAAAGTTAAGAATTTATCTTGACTTTATCACATCTTGGATGTATAATTGTGTTAAAGATAAGAATTTATAACCCAAGGCACACGTTTTTCGGTACGCGGACTTGTGGGAAAATAATATGATTGATTTTTAGGAGGAAAAATGAAAGGATTTATTGAATCGATTCGTTCACTGTTGAAGGCTGTGCTTGTTACCTGTGAATTATTGATAGGCTCTTTTGCCGTGTTTTTGATGGTTCAATCTGTGAGGGAGAATGATTGGGCGAAAGTTGTATTTTTGTATATCTTCGTTGCTGCTCTCGCATTTGCCGGATACTGTCTCGGATGGTTGATCGCTATAGGAAAAGACGTTTCTTTTTCGTTCATGCTGAAAGGTTTGATTGTGGCACCGCTGTTTTTGATTTATCTGATTTACAAACAAATTCGTTCGCCATACCTGCTGAAAAGCCAAGGCGGCAAGGCTTCGGCTACTGTGAAAAAGAAGGCAAGTCCTCAAGCGAATAAAGATGGCGATGGTAGAAAAAAAGACCCACTCAGAGGAGAGCTGAGAAGCAAACTTGCTCGCGTAAAAAATAATTTTAACTATACATCCGGCTACATTCAGGTGACTTGTAGGCATAGTGGTCCGCTTGTTCAATATAATCCGCCTAATCGGATTGGCGCATATAATATTACTCTTAACTATACTGTTGAAACCAATGAAGACGGTGAATTGTTCGAATACATTGATATCGGACGCTTTATGGAAGACACAGAGCGTTCCGTTAAAGAATCGATTCGTTCGCAAGTTGATTCAATACTTAAGGAACTTCAAGAAAAGTACAACAATTACGATGATGTTGAATTTACCCCGGGGCCGTATTGGGTGACAAGTGCTGCTCCCCAATATAAATCTTGTAGAAAGCGTTAATCATATGGATACAAAAACCACCGCCGACGGAACCGAAACGTCGACGGTGGTTTTTATTGATTTTTTTGCGAACGCCTGCGGGCGACCACACAGGGTCGCCCCTACGGGTTTAAATTGCAATTATTTGCTTGCTTCTTCGATAGCAACTGCAACAGCAACAGTCATACCAACCATGGGGTTGTTACCTGCGCCGATCAGACCCATCATCTCTACGTGAGCGGGCACGGAGGAAGAGCCTGCGAACTGTGCGTCGCCGTGCATTCTACCCATGGTGTCGGTCATACCGTAGGAAGCGGGGCCTGCTGCCATGTTATCGGGATGGAGGGTACGGCCTGTACCGCCGCCCGAAGCAACAGAGAAGTA
>JAFXJX010000002.1 GCA_017532025.1 Clostridia bacterium
ACCACTCCCAAGGCTCCCGTTGCCACCACTCCTGTTGCTACTCAGCCCGGCAACGTGACAACTACGCCCACCACCACTACCCCCGGCACATCCACCGCTACTACCACCACGCCCGGCACTACCACTCCCGTTACCACCAGTTTCGCTCCCAACGCTGATGGCGTTTACGAAATCGGATCTGCGGAAGACCTCATTGCGTTCAGAAACGAAGCTGATGGCATTGGCAAAACTTACACTGCCAAGCTGACAGCTGACATTGACATGACCGGAAAAGCCTGGACCCCTATTTATAGTTTTGACGGTACTATCGATGGTGACGGTCACGTTATCAGCGGTATCCTTCTCGAAAACGCCGATTTTATAGGCGGCGCTAGCGGTATTCTTGTCGATTATCTGGAAGCAGGCGGTGTCATTAAGAATCTGACACTCAAAGACTGCTCTCTCACGGCGGTTGCTCCTGAACTCGGCACGATCGACAGAAGCTTTGTTGGCGGTGTGGCAGGTTTTGCTGACGGAGGCCACTTTGAAAACATCAAGCTTGAAAACGTGCACGTTTCTCTGACCGGTGTATATGCGCAGCAGATCAACGTTGGCGGTATTTGCGGCTGTGCGCAAAATAACAGTCCCGTGACAAACGCCATTTCGTTCTATAACTGTACTTTGGACGAGGATTCTTCGGTTTATGCAGTCGGCAGTGAAGGAAGTACTCGCTACCCCAACTGTGGCGGTATCGTGGGATCCACCGACGGCGCCGAAGCCATGCTCGAAATGAAAGACTGCGTGAACTATGCTTCCGTCACTTCGAGTGACTGGACCGGCGGTCTTCTGGGCAGCGGCTCTGCCAAGGGCGCTAACACGATCATAAACTGTAAAAACTACGGTGATATCCATTCTTCCGGAGACGCTGCTGCATCTCTTGTCGCCAGCGCGGGTAACCACCCCATGACAATTAAGGATTGTGTTGTCGGCGGAACTATCACCTGTTCCAAAGTGGTTGCTGGTGTTTGCGCTGTAAACAATACAAACGTTACATCTGAAAACAACGAAGAAATTGCTATTTTCAACCCTGCTACCAACGACGGCGAATAAAGCTTAATGCATATTATCAAACAGCAGACGGTTCTGAAGGAACTAAGAACATTCGTGTTCTCTTCCTGACAGCCATGCAGTCTTCGGTAATATCTTTACCAGTGTTCCCACCGCTGAGGTTGATGGCTTCACCGTTACAGTTACCGATACTCAAAACAATACGGTTTATACCGGAACCGCAACCCTCGCTCAGTCATTGATTTACGGCAAAGCCCCGATTTTTCGGGGCTTTGTTTTTTTGTGGTTATTGACAAAGGTTTTGATTTCGTTTATAATAGGGTAATAGGATTCCATTCCGAAGGGAAGTGTAACAAATGGCAAAAAAACTGTTGGTCGTCGGTGACGTGGCAATTGAAATGCTGATGAAATTCAAACGCCTGCCGAACTTGGGCGAGGTGTGTGACGAGGATAAATATCTCTTTTTGCCGGGAGGACCTGCCGGCAATGCCGCGCTTGCTGCTACCTATTGGGGCGCAGATGTCTTTTTGTGTTCGCGTGTGGGCAAGGATGGAAACGCCGCAAGACTTACGCAATTCTTTTCGGATAACGGGATCAATGTGGATGCGGTGGTAACAGACAACGAAGCACAAACAGGCATGATTGTTTCGTTTTGTGAAAGCGGTTACACTGAGCCGCGCACGGTGCGCTATCGCGGTGCTTCTGCCAAAATGGCGGTGGAGGAAGTGGACGCAGCAATCGGCGCAAAGCCCGACGGTGTCTTCATCTCTGCCGAAACTGATGGATATATTGCCATTCACGCCATGGAAAAGTGTGATGCATTCGGCGTTCCTGTGTTCATGGATCTTTCGGAAGAATCGCTGATGCGCGCGGTATCTGTGAAAGGCGCGTCGCTCAAGGCAGTGTATACCACCGATGACACAGCCGAGCAGTTTACCGCCATGCCTGTGCGTGATGTGGAAAGCGCTTTGAAATGCTGTTTGACAATTGCACAGAAAATTACGGCGGAGATTTATGTGATCCGTATGAAAAACCGCGGACTCTTTTTATATGACGGCAGAACATACGGTATTATTTTTGTGACTGATGCGCTCGACAAAGCGGTTACGCTTGGTTATGTGAACGTGGAATCAGCCGTGCTTGCTGCCGAATATCTTTTACACGAGGATGCCAAGGATGCTTGCGGTTATGCCGCTATTGCCGATCTTTTGGCACGTGAGGGCAAGGGATTCCGTATTCCCACACGCGAGCAAGTAGCGGCATATATTCAAAAGAATGAGCTTCCTTTTTCGGTGTGAGAAAGACACAAGGAGATACACATGAATGACAATATGCGAGAGGGCTTTTTTCCCTCTGCGAATCAAAAAGACAATATTTATTATCGGGCAATGATGCCGAAAAATCCGCCATGCGGTATTGTTTTGGTGCTTCACGGGATGCGTTCACACAGCGGACGCTACCTGTCGTTTTTGGAGTTTCTTTGCGAGCATGATTTTGCCGTGTATGCCTACGATCATGCAGGGCATGGCAGAAGCGTTGCCGAGGGCGGTCTCTACGGCAGCTTTGCCGAGGGCGACGGCGACGTTGTGCTTGTGAAAGATCTGCAATCGATGGTGGATATCATCCGTAAGCGCTTTCGCCACCTGCCGCTTTTTGTATTTGGTCACAGCCTTGGCAGCTTTGTGCTTCGTGCCTATATGGCATCGCACAAGGATACACTGGATGGTGCGATTATCAGCGGCACATGCGAGCGGATTCAGGCGTCCTATTTTAAGAGAAGAAAGCTTGAAAAGCTTGTGAAAAAAGCAGGCAGAGCCCCGTCGGATGCCGTGGAAAAAATGATGGTTGGCGTATTTGACAAACAGTTTTCCGAGGCAGGCGGTTGGGTGACCACCAATCCTGCGGCGCTTGCAAAGAAAGCAGGCGATCCAAGCGGTCATCCCATGTGTGCTGACGGCTATTACGATATGTTCCGCTTAATGCAGTATATTTCTTCCGATGACTGGATCAAGGAAGTGCCCAAGAATTTGCCGCTTTTCTTTATTTCAGGTGAGCGTGACCCGGTGGGTGGTATGGGTAAAGGTGTTGCCGATATAGCAGAGATGCTTGACGAGGCGGGCGTTTCGGATCTCACTTGTCGTATATACAAGGGAGAAAAGCATGAGATCATTGGCAGTCTTTCGGATGCTATTGCCAAAGAAGAAACCCTCTCTTGGCTGAACGATAAGACCGAAGCGGCTGTGGCGCTTCGCCGCACGCATCTTTTTGGATAATGAGAGGTGGACTATGACAAACAAACGCTATCTCGGTGTGGATTATGGCGAAGCACGTACCGGCATTGCGGTGAGCGATCCCACCGGCTTTATGGCGCGCGGTGTGGGTACGATCCGCACACGCCGTGTGGAAGTGCTGCTTGAACAGATCGATGCTTATGCCAAGGAATTTGACGTTGCCGCCATTGTGGTTGGCAACCCGATCAACATGAACGGCACAAGAGGGGAAAAGAGCGAAAAAGCTGCCGCCCTTGCCGAAATGATCAAGGAAGCCACAGGCAGGGAAGTTGTGCTGTATGACGAGCGCTGTACCACCATGCTGGCGCACCGCATTTTGAACGAAACCGACACACGCGGCGGCAAACGCAAAGCGGTGGTGGATACGCTTTCTGCCGAGATCATTCTGCAGAATTATATCGACAGCAAGAAATAAAACCGGAAAAGGAAAACTTTTCCATATATCAGAATAAAACAGGAAAACTCCGTCAAGACTATCGGTACTATGGTTTTGACGGGGTATTTTTTATGAAACAGTACACTTTTATCAAACACTTTCTCATTATCTTTTCGGCTTTGTTGTTGCCGGTTCTGATGCTTTTTGTTTTTTTGCCGCTTCACGACGCATCGGCAGTCTATGACGGCGTGATCCGACTTCACGTACTCGCGCATTCGGATGACGAAGAAGATCAGAAGCTAAAGCTTTCGGTGCGCGATGCGATTCTTTCGGCATTTGGCGAAACAATCAACGAGGGGACATCGAAAGAAGAAGCCGAAGAAAAAATGACCTCTCTTTTGCCCGAAATGGAAGCGCTTGCCGAAAAGACAGTCAAAGAGTCGGGCTATTCGCACGACGTTGCCGTATCACTTTGTCGCGAATATTATCCCACGCGCGAATATGAAGGCATGCGTCTGCCTGCCGGTGAATATTTATCCTTACGGGTAGTCATCGGGGAGGGTGCAGGACAAAATTGGTGGTGCATGGTGTATCCGCCGCTTTGTACCTCTTCGGCAGAGGCGGGAGAGGCGCTGTCTGAGGCGGGCTTTACGCCGAGTCAGGTGCGACTTCTGACAGAGGATGAGGACAAGGAGTACGTCGTGCGCTTTAAGATTGTGGAAAGTGTGTCGTCGGCATGGAAAAAAGTGAAAGGATGGTTCTCCTGAATCGATGATAAAAGGATGCGAAAAGCGTGTGATCCAAATCAAGAGCCCGAAAAGCGACATTTTTGAAGAAGCGTATTTTATTCTGAAAGATGCCGATTATGATCCGCCTACTTGTGATATCGTGCGTGAGGCGGAGCGGCTTCTTTCGGAAAGCGAAGAGGGGGCAAAGCATCGCTTTGCCTTCGGTTGGGATGAGATTGGCTTCTTTTTGGCAGGGGTGTTTCTCGCTGCACTCTTTTTTGGCGTTTTGTGGTTCTTGCTTTGACAGATGTTAACAGTTAGGACATAGAATAGAAATAAAGCGTTCAAAAAAATATGGTAAAATAAACCGATTTCGAGTGAACGAAAACAAGCAAGCATCACGGTTGCACGGGGCGTTGTGTGCATCTCTTTCATGCTTGCTCATACATAAGGCTTGGTGAAGACGAGCTTATTTCTCTATGCGTATCCAAGGGGATGTTTTGCCCTTTTTCTGCTACGCATCCTACAATTCTGATACGAAAAGGCGGTGATAACGGTGGCAACACCCGAAACCAAACGAAAAAAGAAAACAACCAAAAAAGCGCCTCTTTCCAAAGTGAAGGTGGCAATGCTCGGCGGTCTTGGTGAGATCGGCAAGAATCTTTGCGTGATTGAATATGAAGACGATATTGTTGTTGTGGACTGCGGTCTTGGCTTTCCCGATGACGATATGTTTGGGATTGACCTTGTCATTCCCGATACGACCTATCTTGAAGAGAACGCCGACCGCGTGCGAGGTGTGTTTTTAACACACGGACATGAAGATCACATCGGTGCGATTCCGTACCTGCTCAAAAATGTGGATCTACCGATCTACGGCACACCCTTGACGATTGGCATCATTGAAAACAAGCTGATCGAGCATCATCTTGAGTTTTCGCCCCGTCTTTATGCTGTGAATGCGGGTGATGTGATCGAAGCGGGTGCGCTTTCGGTGGAGTTTATTCACGTGAACCACTCGATTGCCGATTCCTGCGCGCTTGCGATCAAAACGCCGCACGGATATATTGTGCATTCGGGAGACTTCAAGCTTGACTTGACCCCGATCGAGGGCGAGGTCATGGACATTGGCAGACTCAGCGAGATCGGCAAGGAGGGCGTGTTGCTCTTGATGTGCGAATCGACCAACGCCGAGCGCCCGGGTTATACCGAATCCGAAAAAAAGGTAGGCAAGTCGTTTGACAGCATTTTCTTGCGCTACCGCAAAAAGAGAATCGTGATTGCCACATTCTCATCCAATGTACACAGAGTCCAGCAGATTATCGACAACAGTGTTGCTTTCGGCAGAAAAGTGGCTCTCACGGGACGCAGTATGCTGAATATTATCACGGTTGCCAACCGCCTCGGTTACATGAAGATTCCCGAAGGTACTTTGATTGATATTTCGGAGATCAACTCACTTCGTCCGCAAGAAGTGACCGTCATTACCACGGGCAGCCAAGGCGAGCCGATGTCGGCACTTTACCGCATGGCGTACAACGAGCACGCGCATCTTTCGCTCGGTAACGACGATTTGGTGCTTCTTTCCTCCAATGCCATTCCCGGCAACGAAAAGCTTGTGGATAACATCATCAATGAAATGATGCGCCGCGGTGTGGAGGTCTTCCGTGATCCTGCTCTCGGTGTTCACGCTTCGGGTCACGCCTGCGCGCAAGAACTGATGCTGATGCACTCCTTGACAAAGCCGAAATTTTTTATGCCGATCCACGGCGAATACAAGCATCTTGCCGCGCACCGTGATCTTGCCCGCTCGATGGGAATGCCTGCCAACAATATTTTTGTGGGTGAGGTGGGTCAGGTGCTTGAGCTTGACAGCAAAAAAGCGGCATGGACAGGTGTTGTTCCTTCGGGCATTCTGCTTGTGGACGGCTACGGCGTTGGCGACGTTGGCAACATTGTGCTTCGTGACCGCCGTCACCTTGCCGAGGATGGCATTATCATTGTCACAGCCGCCATTTCGTTGGATGCGGGACTTCTTCTGAACGGCCCTGAGATCGTGTCGCGCGGATTTGTGTATATGCGCGAGAACGAAGAGCTGATCGAAAAGCTCCGCGAGATTGCCTATACCGCGATCGAAAAGGCACTCGACCGCAATATTTACGAATGGGGTCAGATCAAAAAGATGGTCAGCGACGCGATGAGCCGATATATCTATCAGGTCACACACCGCCGCCCGATGATTCTGCCGATCATTTTAGATGCGTAAATGAAATAAAAAGAAGCGTAGCTATGAGACTTTTTTCACGGCTACGCTGTTTTTATTTTCGTGCAAATTGCGGTCGGGAAGGGGCTTGTGTCTCTATTCAAGGATGACACGGGCGGATTTGAATTGTTTTTTTATTATTTTCGGAAAATTTCTTTACAAACAGAAAAAATGTGGTATAATAAAAGTGCCAAACAAATCGAATATGGATATATGGGGATATTTTTGCTTATGGGGCATAATACCCTTTTTTCGGCGCACCCTTTTTTAGAATCTTGGCAAAAATGCAAGCTCTGCGAAAAGTGTGTGCGAATGATATTCCCATATCTGTTTTCGATTTGTTTGGCAACAATTGGAGTCTTGCGTTTTTCGGTGCGCTGACTTCGGTTGGCGCACTTTTTAATTTTACCGAAAACAACTTTTTAAGGAGAAAACAAAATGAAAAAGACTTTGCTCGTTTTCCTCGCGCTGCTTGTTTTGCTACTGGTTTTCACAGCCTGCGGCGGAAATAACACAACAACTCATACCGAGGCGCCCGACACCACCAAGGTGCCTGCGGTGAACGGAACACCCGACACGACCGCAACTACACCCGGGGTGAACGGAACACCCGAAACGACTAAGACGCCTGCGGTGAACGGAACACCCGACACCACTAAGACGCCTGCGGTGAACGGAACACCCGACACAACCAAGACGCCTACAACGACCGAAACGCCGATTGAGTTCAATACTCCGGGTTTGTACGGTGCTGACAATAAGCTGATTGCTTCGTGGGATGAACTTGTGACCACCTACGGCATGAGAGCTGATATGGATTACACGGATGATTCTTATGAAACCGACAAAGCGTCGCCTTATTACGTGTTAACCAAAACAAATGCGTTGCAAAACGGTACCGAACTCCGAATTGGCGCTGTTGCCAAGATTGGTTCGTATGCGTTCTATGAATGTGGAAGCCTTGTCAGTATCACCATTCCTGACAGCGTGACTACGATTGGCGCGTATGCATTCTCCGCTTGCGAAAGCCTGGAAAGCATTTTGGTGGATGATAAGAATCCCAACTACACAAGCGACGGCATTGCGCTGTATAACAAAAACAAAACCGAGTTGATTACGGTTTTGTCAAGTGCAACCTCGCTTGTGATTCCCGACAGCGTGACGGTTATTGCGAACGGTGCATTCTATGGATGCGAAAACCTTACCTATAACGTATATGACAACGCCGAGTATTTAGGAAACGAAAGCAATCCCTATCTTGTTTTGATCAAGG
Organism: Clostridia bacterium; assembly: GCA_017532025.1. Taxonomy (GTDB): domain Bacteria; phylum Bacillota; class Clostridia; order Oscillospirales; family CAG-272; genus RGIG1993. The sequence continues at coordinate 7,979 of JAFXJX010000002.1, forward strand.
CAACCAACACATCAATTACGTCTTGCGACGTTTACGTCAAAACAAAACTGATTCTTCCCCGGGCTTTCTCAAGTTGTGAGAATCTTGCAAGTATTACGATTCCCGACAGCGTGATATCGATTGGTGATGGAGCATTCTCGGGTTGCGAAAACCTCGCCTATAACGAGCATGACAATGTCAAGTATCTCGGAAACGCCAATAATCCCTATCTTGTTTTGATTCGTGTGGTGGATACTTCGGTTTCTTCCTGCAATATTTCGTCCGACGCCAAGTTTATTTATCAGGATGCGTTCTCGGGGTGTGAAAACTTGGCGAGCATCACGATACCGAGTGGTGTGATATCAATTGGCAATTCTGCGTTTCTGCATTGCGAAAGCTTGACAAACGTGACGATTCCCGATAGCGTGATTTTGATCGGCGACAGCGCATTCTCCCAATGCTACGGTCTGATAAGTGTAACAATCGGTAAAAACGTGACTACCATTGAGGAAGGTGCATTCTATCATTGTAAAAAACTTGAAAGCGTAACCATCCCCGACAGTGTGACTCACATTGGCATGACGGCGTTTTCCGCTTGCGAAAGTCTGACTAAGATTTTAGTGGACGGCAAGAATCCCAACTTTAGCAGTGACGGCACTGCGCTGTACAACAAAAACAAAACCGAGCTGCTTGCCCTTCCGGGAAGTGTTACCTCGTTTGTGATTCCCAACCGCGTGACGGTTATTGCGAACTGTGCGTTTTTGGATTGCAGCCTTCTGGTCAGCGTGACGATTCCCGACAGCGTCATTTGGATTGGATGGGGTGCGTTCTACGATTGCACGAGCCTTGCAAGCATCACCATTCCCGGCAGTGTAATCTCAATTGGTATGGAAGCGTTTGGTGATTGCGAAAGTCTGACGATCGTGACGCTTGACAAAGGTGTGACTCGGATTGGTGCGGGTGCGTTCTATAATTGCAAAAGCCTTGAAAGCGTGATCATCCCCGATAGCGTGACTTCAATTGGCGAGTATGCGTTTGCCGAATGCGACGCGCTGACCAAGATTTACTATCAAGGTGAAAAGGATAAGTGGAGCCAGATTCTCGGAGAAGGAAACGATACGCTTGATGGTTTCGTTCAGTTTGTGGATGAGACAGAAATACCTCACGTGCATTCCTTTGGCAAATGGACAACTACCAAAGACGCCACCTGCACCGAAGACGGTGAACAGACTCGCACCTGCATCTGCAGTGAAAAAGAAACGCAACCTATTTCCGCAAGTGGGCATAGTCATACCTCGGAGGTAACCCCGCCCACTTGCACCGAAAAAGGCTATATCACCTACACCTGTCGGTGCGGCGACAGCTATATTGGCGATTACACCGACCCGCAACACAAAGACGAGAACAACGATAAAACCTGTGATGTTTGTGAAGCATCGCTTCTTGCTCCCGGTTTGTACGGTGCGAGCAACAATTTGATTGCTACATGGGACGAACTTGTTAATACCTACGGCATGAAAGTGGATGTGGATTATACGATGTCTACGTATTACATAGATCCTGCATCGCCGTACTTCGTGTTGACCAAAACAAGCGCGCTTCAAAACGGTGTAAAGCTTGTGATTGGCGATAGTACCAAGATAGGTGATCATGCGTTTACTAATTGCGATAACCTTAAAAGCATCACAATTCCCGATGGTGTGACTTCAATTGGAAAATACGCGTTCTACGATTGCACAAATCTTGAAAGCATCACAATTCCCGACGGTGTGACTTCAATTGGTGTGGGTGCGTTCTCCTCGTGCCAAAGCCTTGTCAGTATCACAATTCCCGACGGTGTGACTTCGATTGGTGCGGGTGCGTTCTTAGAATGCCAAAGCCTTGTCAGTGTCACAATTCCCGACAGTGTGACTTCGATTGGTAATTATGCGTTCGAGAAGTGCTACAGCCTTGAAAGTGTCACAATTCCCGATAGTGTGACTTCGATTGGTAATGCTCCGTTTTTGTATTGCGCAAGCCTTGTCAGCCTTTTGGTGGATGAAAACAATCCAAACTACAGTAGTGACGTTAGTGAGCTATACATTGCGCTATATAGTAAAGATAAAACCGCACTCATTCATTTTTCAGGCGATATTACTTCATATATAATTCCCGATGGTGTGACAACGATTTGTGATTATGCATTCCATCTTTGCGATGGTCTTGAGAGTGTCACAATTCCCGATAGCGTGACTTCGATTGGTAATTATGCGTTTAGGAACTGCAGAAATCTTGTAAGTGTGACAATTGGTCATGGTGTGACAACGATTGGTGATTATGCGTTCTATCTTTGCACAAATCTTGAAAGCATCACAATTCCCGAAAGAGTGACAACGATTGGCAATTCTGCGTTCTTTTCTTGTATTAACCTAACAAGCGTAACAATCGGTAATGGTGTGACTTATGTTGGGTGTGATGCGTTCGATTCTTGCAAAAGTCTTGTTTATAACGTTTATGGCAATGCTAATTATCTTGGAAATGACAATAATCCGTATCTTGTTTTGATGGAAGCAACCGATACTTCTATTTCTTCTTGTGATATTCACCCTGATACACGGGTTATTTATTCAGACGCGTTTTATGGTTGCACCGTCCTTACAAGCATCATAATTCCTGACAGCGTGACAATGATTGGAGATAGCGCGTTCCGTGATTGCGACAGCCTGATAAGCGTGACAATTGGCAATGGTGTGACTTCAATCGGGGAATATGCGTTCTATTTCTGTAAAAGCTTGCAAAACGTGACCATTGGCAACAGCGTGACGACAATTGGCGATTCTGCGTTCAATCATTGCGACAGCTTGACAAGCATCATAATTCCCGACAGTGTGACTTTGATTGGTCATTCTGCGTTTGAGTATTGCGAAAGCTTGATCAGTATCACCATTTCCAACGGCGTAACTTCGATTGGTAATTCTGCTTTCTCAGAATGTGACGGGCTTGAAAGCATCACGATTCCCAATGGTGTGACTTCGATTGGTATTTATGCGTTCTCTCATTGCGGAAGCCTTAAAAGCATTACGTTCAACGGCACCGTAGCCGAGTGGAATGCGATTGAAAAAGGCTCTAAGTGGAACCTTTTTACCACTGCCTCACAAGTTGTCTGCTCCGACGGAACGGTAAATGTATAATAGCGTCAAATTTCTTATCCAACACAAAAAGGAATCTCAATGCGAGATTCCTTTTGTTTTCACTCTGAAATCCCGAGCAGTTGCTCGGGATTTTTTCGTTATATCGTGTTCTTTTTCTGGCGCAGTTTACAGTATTCTTTCGGTGTTTTGCCTGTGAGAATATGAAAGGTGCTGATAAAGTGGCTGTTGTCGTAGAATCCGCAGAGCTCGGCGGTTTCGGAAATGGTCTTGCCGCTATTTAAGAAATGCTGTGCGTTGCTGATACGAACGAATACCGTGTATTTTTTGATCGGAACGCCAATGCTTTTTTTGAAATCGGAGATCAGCTTGGAACGGCTGACAAAAAAGGTATCGGCAAGCATATCAATGGTGAGGTCTTCGGCATAATGCGTGCTGATGTATTTGATGACCTCGCCGATATATCCGCTCGAGGTGGGCAGGGGAATGCCGGTTTCGGAGGCATATTCGGTGACTGAAAGAAGTAAAAGGGCGGTTTTGAGAAGCGCTTTGTGCTTTTTCTCATTGCGGTAATCCTGACTAAGCTGTTCAAGCTGTTCAAACACCGAGGCTACCACGTCGCCCTCAAGCGGGATGACGGTGGTTTCCGCTGTGGAGAAGAAAGAAAAAAAGGGGATGAGATCGCGGATGCTTTCGAGCAGTTCATCCGAAATAACGATCAGATAGCGGTCGTACAGCGAAGTTACATCGGCATTGGCGCGGTGCAGGGAAAAGGGTTTATGTACGATCAGCGTGGGGTTTTCTACGTTTATAACCGAGGTGTTGCTTTCCACGGTTACCTTTCCGCTTTTGATAAAGACAAATTCATACTGGCTGTGCAGATGGCGCAGCGGCATGGAAACGCCCTTGGATGTGACATGACGAACAATGAGGTTGTTGAGTTCGAAATCGTTATACCGATAGGTGGGATTTGGCATAGAATGGTCTCCTTTGGATGTTGCATGGGTGTGGCTGTGACTGCTTGATAACTCCATTATAAAGAAAATAGAATGTATTTTTGTTTTTTTGTCTGTTTTTGTATGGGAAAAACAAACAAAACAAGGTGTCAGCTCAGATGGGTGACGGTTAGTTTTTTGCCCGAAACGGTGAAGCTGATCTCGTATTCCGCAAAAGTCATGTGATAGATCCGTGTATCATCTTCCTGATAAGAGGGACGCGGGTCTTCGGCAAGACATCCGATGGCGCTTTTTTGCTTATCTTTGGGGAGCTTATTCAGAAGATGCTCGGGAAAGACTACCTCCAAACGATGGTCAAGATGCTCATCGGCATAGCCGCCTACAGCGTCGGGATGGCTGTCGGTAAAAGGCAAATAGGGCTTGATGTCATAAATCGGTGTGCCGTCCAAAAGATCAGCACCCGATACCACGAGATAATCGCCATCTTGTTCGCTGTGCTCCACAGCCACAAGCCTCACCGAGGAAAGCCCCATGGCGTTGGGTCTAAAGGGCGAGCGGCTGGCAAAAACGCCAACCCGCGTATTGCCGCCGAGACGAGGCGGTCTGACCGTGGGGGAAAATTCATCCCGATGGGCAAGTGAAAAATCAAAAATCAACCAAAGGTGCGAAAAGCTCTCAATGCCGCGCAAAGCCTCGGGTGAGCGGTACTTCGGTTCAAAAACGATTTTACCGAGTGTTTCCACCCGTCCGCTTTGACGGGGAATGCCAAACTTTTCTTTGAAATCGGTACGGATGTGGGCGATCGGGTATATGGTGAAGCCTTGGGACATGGCGTTTTTCTCCTTCAAGTTTCTCGCTCTATTATAGCAGAAAAGTTTTGTTTCTGTCAAGTCAGAAAAACGGCAGACCGTTTTGCAGTCTGCCGTACAGTTTATCGATATTCTTGTTTTTGACATTAAATGGTGAGAATGCCTAATGCACTCAGAACGGAGGAAACGAGGATGGCGATGATGAAAATCGGAGCAACATAGCGGATCATGACGGTGAAAAGCCCCTTTGACTTGAATTTGCCGTTGACTTCCACCTCTTCGATCACAGCCTTGGGCTTTAAGATATAGCCGACGAAGATGCAAGTGATGAGTGCCACAATCGGCATCATCACGCTGTTGCTGGCGAAATCGAAGAAATCAAGGAACTGCATACCGATGATTTTGACCGAGCTCCACGCGCTGTAGCCGAGGGAGGAGGGAAGACCGAGGAGCAATACACCGCCAAGTAAGACAAGACAGCTGGAGCGACGTCCGAGCTTGGTTTTGTCCATCAGGATCGAAACGATGGTTTCCATCAGTGAGATCGAAGACGTGAGCGCGGCAAAGAAGACCATGACGAAGAAGACTGCGCCGATGATGGAACCGCCGGGCATGGTATTGAATACCTGCGGCAAGGTAACAAACATAAGACCGGGACCTTGACCGAGGGCTGCTGCGTCACCGCCCGAGAAAGCAAATACCGCGGGGATGATCATAAGTCCCGCCAGGAAAGCCACGCCGGTATCAAACCATTCGATCTGTCTTGTCGATTTTTCGATGCTGATATCTTTTTTCATATACGAGCCGTAAGTGATCATAATACCCATGGCAAGCGACATGGAATAGAACAGTTGCCCCATGGCGGAAACCACAGTCATCACAGAGAAGTTCGAGAAATCGGGCTTGAGGTAATAGATCACGCCGTCAAGTGCGCCGTCCATGGTGCAGATGACGTAGATTGCAATGAAGAGAATCATGGCAACCAAAACAGGCATCATGATCTTGCTGACCTTTTCCACGCCTTTTTCCACGCCGAAGAAGACGACCACTGCGGTAATGGCAACAAAGAGTACGAACCAGAAGATCGGCTCACCCACAGAGCTGATGAAATTTGAGAAATAATTGCCGTTAGCCATCTCTGCGGTAGCACCCGAAGCAAAGCCGGCAAAATACTTCATGACCCAACCGCCGATGACTGAATAGTAAGGCAGAATGATGATCGGAATGAGGGCGGCAAAAAAACCGACAAATGTAAATCGCTTATCAAGTGCTTTGAATGCGCCGATGGCACTCAGCTTGGTTTTTCTGCCGATGGCAATTTCGGCAATCATCAGCGTGAAGCCGAAGGTGATTGCCAAAACAAGATAGGTGAGAAGGAAAATACCGCCGCCGTATTTGGCTGCCAGATACGGAAAGCGCCAGATATTACCGAGACCGACCGCCGAGCCTGCCGCGGCAAGCACAAAGCCGATCTTTCCGGTAAAGGAACTTCTTTGGGAACTCATGTTGAAAACTCCTCTTAAATGTCTTTGTTTTTGGAAATTCTCCTCATTTTAGCACAGTTTTTTTGGATTGTCAAGTCAGATTGGGGCTGTTTTTGTAGTTATTTGTCTTACAGCTTTCTCACAAGGTCTTTGAAAAATTTGCCTCGTTCTTCAAAATTGCGAAAGGCATCAAAGCTTGCCGAAGCAGGGGAGAGCAAAACCACATCGCCCTCTTGGGCAATGCTGTGCGCGATTTTAACCGATTCGGCATAGTCTTTTGCCATAATGATTTCGGGCAAGCCTGTGCAATAAGCAGGTGACTCGGTGAGCGCTTTTTCAATCGGTTTTGCTGTATTGCCGGTTAAAATGACGGTCTTGGCGTGTTGACAAAGCGGCTCAGCAAGCGGTTCGTAGGGGATTTTTTTGTCGTAACCGCCGAGAAGCACGATCAGCTTTTTGTCGCCAAAGGCATTCAGTGCCGCAATCGTTCTTGTGGGGGAGGAGTCAATGGAACTGTTATAATAGTCTGCACCGTTTACGCGTCGCACATACTCGATGCGGTGCTCCACGCCGCCAAATTCGCGTGCGATTTTTTGAATTGTATCGATGGAAACAAGACCCCAAAGCGCGGCGATGGCTGCCATGTAATTTTCTACGTTGTGTCTGCCGGGGATTCTGATATCCGATACGGGAAGAACAGGGGTGCTTCCGTGATAGATGATGCCGTCTTTTTCATAAACGCTCTTTTTGCCGAGAAGGATCTTGTCACCCGAAAAGTAAGTGGTATCGTTTTCGCGACCTTCGATGGCAAGTCTTTCATACAAGAACGTGTCAAGACGGCTGTTCTGACAGCTGTTGATCACAACACGCTTTCCTTTTTCCTGATGCAAGAAGATGTTAAATTTTGCTTCAATGTATTCGTAAACGTCTGTGTGGTAGTCAAGATGATTGGGCGAGAGATTGGTGATCACGGCAATGTCGGGCGATTTTGTCATGGTGTGAAGCTGGAAGGAGGAAAGCTCGATCACGCAAAAGTCATCGGGCGTCATGTCAAAGAGATCAGGCAGCAGGGGTTTTCCGATGTTGCCGCCGAGGAATACGCGCTTGCCTTCGGCTTTTAACATTTCAGAAATCAGCGTGGTGGTTGTGGTTTTGCCGTCGCTTCCCGTGATACCGATGATGGTGGCGGGGCATAGCTCAAAGAAAAGCTGCATTTCGGAGGTGAGTGTTGCTCCACCTGCCACAGCGGCGGCAAGGGCAGGGTGGTCGTAGCGCATACCGGGGGTGCGGAAAAGAATCTCGTCGTCAATGCCGTCAAGATAGCGCTCACCCGTCACAAGGCGCACGCCTTTTTTGGAAAAAGTCTCGGCAATCTCGCCAAGCTCGGATACTGTTTTTTTGTCGCGTGCGGTTACAATTGCCCCCGCTTTTGTCAGAAGTTCAACAAGCGGACGGTTGGAAATGCCGATGCCGATCACGCCGACGTGTTTATTTTCAAAATGATTTTTTAAGGTGTTGATTGAAATCATAAAGATTTATCCTTTCGGGGTGCATAAACTGTACACTTTCATTATATAATGTTTTCAGAAGGATTTCAACCGAAGCGGCAAAAAATAAAAGAAAAAGTTTTGTAAAGACAAGCCTTTTCGGATGAAAGAATATCAAAAAAACGCATGAATACTGGTGTTTTTTATGATCGAAAATTTTTTTGAAAAATCTTGTAAAAAGTGGTTGACAAATCAGTAAAATGCGTGTATAATGTAAAAGCCGTCGAGAGAACGGCAAACATATTGGGGAATTGTGTAACGGTAGCACAGCAGACTCTGACTCTGTATGTTGGGGTTCGAATCCCTATTCCCCAGCCAAAGAAAAATCCGCGTTCGTAAGAATGCGGATTTTTCTTTGTATTATTCACTATTCATTATTCATCATTCATTATTCATCATTCATTATTCATTCATCTCACACGCGGATTTTTAATGAAAAATGAATAATGAAGTCGCTTCGCTGATGAATAATGAATAATTGAGGTTGCTTTTCTCCCGTTGGTCGAAAAGCATTTATTTTACACACGGGTTCAAGTCAATACGAAAACACTTAAAAATATCTTTTTTGTCCGCTTTTCACAACAAAAACAGAACATTTGTCGGTAGACAAATGTTCTGTTTTTGTTTATCCAAGCCGCAG
>JAFXJX010000010.1 GCA_017532025.1 Clostridia bacterium
ATTTACAGAAACTCGCGACTGCAAATTTTCAAGCCCGCCCCGTTATGACCGCTTCGATATGCCTCCGTATGGATATTCAGTTTTTTGGAGTTTATCTTCGGCTAAACGGTTTTCAAGACTCGTGCCCTTCCTGAAACATAGTCGCCCTCTTCGCCGTCGCAAGCTTGGCTCGATTGCTTCTTGTTTCAGTGAATCGCTTGCCAAAACAACACACAGTGCTATTTTGCCTTCGCTCCCCCGTTACGACCACTTCGCATACCCCACCCGAAGATCGACAAGCTTGCTTGTCAGGCGCAGGGTGTGGGTATCTTCGCTGTAAGGCGAAATATGCCTCCGTATGGATACTGTGCATTTTTGTTCCGTACATTCGGAACAAGGGTATAATACCACACTTCGCTTGGTTTGTCAAGACGATTTTTGGAATAAAGAGAAAGGTAAGAAAAATTTTTTCTTTTCAGAATCCCTCTGCTTCCATCGAAAAAACAGGTGGCAAACGCCACCTGTTTTTATACTGTTTTATATCATTTTGTATTCCGTCTTACGTCATACTTTTCAAGAAGCGGGGAGATGCCGTTTTCGCTGTGCGTGGAGAGGGATGCGAACTCGCTTGCTTCATATTCTTTCCAAACATCCGCAATGTCTCTGCCCTCAAGAGCCGAGCCCTTGAAAATTTCCGCCCAAGCGTCTTTCCACTGACGGGCGGGGTATTTTTCGCTGCGGCAGACGGTGAAAAAGTTGAGGAGCAGGTCGCATTCGGGTGTGGAATACTGATAGTCAAACCACACGGGAAAACGGTTGGAATCTTTTCTTGTCTTGGCGTCTTCCGGTGTATCAAGCTCCCATTGGGGGTCGTTGTACTCGCCGTTGTTGAAGGCGTAGAGATAGCGGCAGACATCGGCAAAGCGCTCGATGTAATCATCGTATTCAAGACGACTGCCGTCATCCCATCCGTTTTGAATGGCGTGGGCAAGCTCGTGGGTGATGCAGTCAAAATCGTCGGGATATCTTTGCAGCCAGCCGTCGTGGAGGTGGATGAGGTTATTCGACTGCCACGCGATTTCGTAGCCGCGGTCTTCAATGTTCAAGGTGATTTTGGTGGGAGATTTGCCGACTTTTCCAAAACGGCGGTACATTTTGGGGTAGCACTGCCAAAAGAGTCTTGACAGAATGACGATCTGTTCGGGGGTGGTTTTGCCTGCCCAACGGCGCAGACGAATGGTCAGCTTATAGGCTGTGCCTTCCACACAGCCTGTTTGTACGATATTGTCTTCGCTGATGACGGTGTTGACAAAACTGCCAAGATGTTCATCAAATGCTGCGATGGTAAAGCCTTGTTTCAAAATGTTGTTTTTCACGAGGATGTCCTTTCTGCGTGGGATATGACATGATGTTTTGGGCATTCACCCTGCCGTGGCAAAGGTAAAAACCCACGCTATTATAGCATAGCTTTGCCCAAAAATCAATGATACAAAAAGGATATCGGTAAATAATACATGACAACGGATATCAGCATATTTATTTGAAAATGATAAAAATCCCTTGACTTTTCTTTGAAACAGGAGTACACTGTAGGTGAAATCATCTGATTTCTATTATTTTATACTATGTAAGGAGCATTTGACCATGAAAAAGATTCTTTCCCTTGTGTTGGCAATCCTTCTTCTTGTTTCCGCTACCTGTCTTGTTGGTTGCGGCGGAGACTCGAATTCCAACGGTTCTACCAACAAGCCTGCTGAAAAAGACGCACAGGCAGAAGCACTCGTTTCCGAAATCGGCGGCGCTTCCGAAACCTTCGTTGGCACACTTTCCGAAGAAAAATACGCTTCTGCTGAAGAAGCCGCTCAGGCTTACGTTGCCGAAGAAGTCGTTGGCGAAAAGGAAGCTGAAATCCTTGACACCAAGTCGAACGGTACTCTTTCCGACAAAGAAATCAAAAAAGCAGGCATTCCCGACAGCCTTTTGGCAAACGCTGACGCTGTGGAAGAGCTTGAAATCACCTACAGTGTGAGCGACGGCACAATGGATGGCGGCGTTACGCTTCTTGCCGAAACCTTGAACACCAAAAAGACCGTAAAGGTTTACGTAATCAAGTGCGGCGTGGATTGGCAGTATTTCACACCCCGTCCCGTCACCGGCGACACCATTACCAAGTCCTATTATGACTCTGTTTTCAATTCCGAAAAGTACAAGAACTGCACCCTTAAGACCAGCATGACTGTAAAAGCCAAAACCAAGGCATCCTATCAGGGTGAAAGCTTTACACAGAACACCGAAATGTTGATGGAACAGCTCATCAAGTTTGCTGACGGTAAGATCTATCTGGAATCTACCACCAAAACAACCGATGATATGGAAGGCATCAACGAAACCACCAAGATCTGGGCTTACATGGAAACAGTTGACGGCGAAGTGGACTGCTACGTTAAGACTGAAGAAGACGGCGAATGGTACAGAGGCAACCTTACCTCGATCGGTTTCTCTACCCTTGATGAACTGACTCCCTTCAGCGATCAGTATCTCGATTACACCTACTTCAAGAAGACTGACTACGGCTTCTCGCTCAGCGACGAAAATGCCAGAAGCTACTTTGAACAGGCTCTTGGCGATATTGCCGGCGCTCTTGCTGACATGATTACCGGCGACATGGATTTTGAAATGCTCGCGAAATACGTGGTACAGGAAGGCGTTCTTTCCGCTATGATCACCGATGCGAAAATTGTTATGAACATGAATGAACAAGGCATTAAGATGAACATTGACGAAACCGTTTCCGGCAAGACCACCTGTACAAACTACGGCACCACCGTTGTGGAAAAGCCCTTTACTGAATAAGTTGATACAAAAAAGAGACTTGCTTTGGCAAGTCTCTTTTTTTGTGACATTTTTATCTCTTATAATAGTTGATCAAGCAGCCGTCAAGAAGAATCTGTCTATCTTCTTCGGTGAGGGCTTCGAGATAAAGTGTGCAAGGGGTGAGTGTGTTGCCTGATACTACCGTGGCGGAAACTTCGGTTTTGCCGTTTGCTACCGCTTCGCGGATGCCGTCGAGATAGATATAATCGCCTACCTTGGCGGGAATATCGCTCTTTTTGGTGAAGGGGAGCATACCCCAGTTGATGAGGTTGGAGCGGTAACGCTTGGTGGCATATTCAAGCGCAATGTTGGCAACGCCGCCCAGCACTCTCTGGCAGGATGCAGCTTGCTCACGCGCCGAGCCGTCACCGGGGCGCTCGGCAAGCACAACGCTTGCCAGCATGATCTCATCAGGATTCTCGGCACCGATCGCGGCATATACGCCGTCAAGGGAGGACACGTGCTCCCCTGCACGGCGGCGTCTTTCGTTTTCTCTTTCCGCTTTTGCTTCGCCTACATAGTTCGGATCCTTGCGCGAGAGGGCAAAGGACGAGAGCTTTTCGGGGTTGGAGCGGTAAGACGAGGTGTCACCCGAGGGGATCAACTCGTCGGTGGTGGTGATCGGGTCGGTGATGACCGATGCCACGCGCATCAGAAGCTTGTCTGCAAGCGGATAGAAGGTCGGCCAGTCGGTGATGTTAGGACCGAACACAAGCTCAGTTTCAGGCATGGGATTGTTGTATCCGTTATACACACGGGCATCATACGGCGCTTTGTCGAATGTATATTCGCGCTCGGTGTAGGTGATGTTCAATGAGTCGGCAGGGGTAAGGATGCCGCCGTTTGCCGCTGTGGCGGCAATGGTGCGCGCATCGGCAAGGGCAACTGCCGCGATCTGTCCGTCTTTCGGCTTCGCGCCTTCACGCATCGGGAAGTTTCTTGTGGTATGACGGAGCGAAATGCCGTTGTTTTTCGGCACATCACCTGCGCCAAAGCAAGGGCCGCAGAAGGCGGAACGATACGTCGCGCCTGCTTGTACCAAGGTTTCAGCAATGCCGTCGCGGAAGGTTTGTGTCATCACAGAGGCACTTGCGGGGTAAACTGAAAGTGAGAAATCGTCACTGCCGGTAGCGCTGCCTGCCAGAATGTCGGCAGCGGCGGAAAGGTTATCGTAAATGCCGCCGGCACAGCCTGCAATCACGCCCTGGTCGATCTGCATCTTGCCGTCCTTGAATTTTTCCACAAGGCGAAGTCCACCCTTTTTCACGCCGAGGTTTTCTTCGGCATACTTTTCGCACTCGGCAAGGATTTCGGGTGCGTTCTTGAGAAACTCGCGCACGGTGTAAACGTTGCTCGGATGGAAGGGGAGCGCAATCATGCTCTCTACCTTCGAAAGGTCGATCACAACGACTCTGTCGTACAGCGCACCGTTTTTCGGCGCAAGCTTCTTGTAGTCCGCGGCTCTGCCGTGATTTTCGAGATATTTTTCGTTTTTTTCATCAGTTACCCAAACCGAAGAAAGGCAAGTGGTCTCGGTGGTCATCACGTCGATGCCGTTACGGAATTCGATGGGCAGATCAGCAATGCCGTCGCCGATGAATTCCAGCACGCGGTTTTTCACAAAGCCCGATGCAAAGGTTGCGCCAATCAGAGCAAGTGCAACGTCCTGCGGGCCAACGCCGGGGCGCACCTTGCCTGTGAGCTTAACGGCGACCACTTCGGGATAGGGGATATCGTAGGTGCGGTTCAACAACTGCTTCACAAGCTCGGGACCGCCCTCGCCGATTGCCATACAGCCAAGCGCACCGTAACGGGTGTGGCTGTCAGAGCCGAGGATCATTTTGCCGCAGCCTGCGAAGTTTTCACGCATATAGGAGTGAATGACCGCCTGATGCGCAGGCACGTAGATGCCGCCGTATTTTTTGGCGGCGGAAAGACCGAATGCGTGGTCGTCTTCGTTGATCGTGCCGCCCACTGCGCAAAGCGAGTTATGGCAGTTTGTCAGCACGTAAGGAAGCGGGAATTTGGTAAGACCCGAAGCACGCGCGGTCTGAATGATACCAACGTAGGTGATGTCGTGCGATGCCATGGCATCAAAACGAATCTTCAGGCTGTCATGTGTGTCGGTTGTATTATGAGAGGTGAGGATGGGATATGCCATTGTATGACAGGGTGTGGCATCGGCTGTGGGTGCCACAAGCGCCCCGTCTTGATACTGTACTTTTTCTTTGATTAAGGTTACCACGGGATAGAATTCCTTTCGTCAATCTTTGGTAAAAACCGAAGCGATACCGAGAAGCGCCACAATAGCGCCCGCGACGATCGAGAAGACAGAATCTCGAAGAATGCCGTAACAGACAGCGCCGCCGCCGATTGCCAAAAACAAAAGCAAAAAGATAAGCTTTATGCCAATTGGCGTTTTCTTTGACGAGTCGGCAAGAAATTCTTCTTCGCTGATTTCGTCCTCTTCGGATGATGCAATCAGGGAGGTATCTTCGGTTGTTTTAAGGGTATTGTTTTCTTCGGCGTTGGCGGAAGGAACAATATCGGTTTTGCAATCTTCTTGCGAGAGACGGAGTGCTTCTCTTGCTTCTTCGAGCGTTTTTCCGCTCTCGTCAAAAAGAGATTTCATGTAGTCAAGCAGTTCTCCGCTTTTGCGGTCGGTATTGACCTGGAAAAAGCGGTGGTAAATGATATCGGCGGCTTCTTTTCTATCATCAGGTGACTGAGGTTCAATGAAACGCTCGACTGCCGCCTCGCATTCGGGGCATAATTCATATTGGTGACCCAAGCGGCCGATGAACAAAATGGCGGGGTCTTTGACCGTTTCGATCGACTTGGCGCAGATGGCGCATTGCTTCATAGACAAAAAGCCTCCTTGAAAAGTTTAGTGCGTTTTGGCGTAGTTGTAGCTGTCAACACACATTTCCACAATCGTTTTTTCGGCACGCCAACCGAGAAGTTCTTCTGCCGTTTTGGTGGAAGCGTACACTTCGGCAATGTCACCGGCGCGGCGAGGTGTGACTTTGTAGGGGATCTTGACGCCGCAGTGTTCTTCAAACGCTTTGACGATATCAAGCACCGAAGTGCCTTTTCCTGTGCCAAGATTGACCGTGAGAACGCCTGTGTGTGTGTCAAGATAACGCAAAGCGGCGATATGACCTTTGGCAAGGTCAACCACATGGAGGTAGTCGCGCACACCTGTGCCGTCGGGGGTGGGATAGTCGTCACCGAAGATCGAAAGCATGGGCAATTTGCCTGTGGCAACACGGCAAACGTAAGGCATCAGGTTGTTCGGAATGCCGTTGGGGTCATCGCCGATCAGACCGCTTTCGTGCGCACCGATCGGGTTGAAGTAGCGAAGGAGTGCAACCGAAAATTCCTTATCGGCAAAGGCGATATCTTCCAGCATTCTTTCCTGCATCACCTTGGTCATGCCGTAAGGATTGGTGGCAGAGGTGGGCATTTCTTCCGAGAACGGAATCGGGTTGTTATTGCCATATACGGTAGCGGAGGAGGAGAAAACGATCTTTTTGCATCCGAACTCGTTCATCACCTTGATCAGCACCATGGTGGAAACCAGGTTATTGCTGTAATACCAAAGAGGCTTTTCAACGCTTTCGCCAACCGCTTTGAGACCTGCAAAATGAATCACCGAGTCGATTTTGTAGGTGGAAAAAAGCTCTCTCATTGCCGCTTCGTCGCAGACGTCGGCTTCAACAAAAATCGGGCGCTTGCCTGTGATCGATTCAATATAGTCAACCACTTCGCGACGGGAGTTCATAAGGTTATCAACGATAACCACCTCTTCGCCGATGGTTTGTAATTCAACAACTGTGTGAGAACCGATATAACCGGTTCCGCCTGTTACTAAAATCATACTTGCACCTCGTTTAGATGTATTTTTCGGAAAGCTTTGACAGCTCGTCAAGACGCATAAAAATGTTCTCGGCAAGGGTAAGCTGACCTTTGGCGCGAATCAGGTTCTGACCCTCGTAGGTTGTGTGGAAGTAAGTATCGCCCGAAAGATAGTCGGTCAGGAAGCGTATTGCAACCTCATAGGTCATCACAAAGGCAGAAAAAGGAAGGAGCTTAAGCTCGGTGGGTGTGAGAGCGCCTTTTGTGCCGCGCAAGAAGCCTCTCAAGAAAGCTTCATAGCGCTCGGGATCAACGGCAAAGCCGTCGGTATTGTGGTCGCCCTCCACAAGATTGGATGCGCCCGAGCGGATCGCGTCACCAAAGTCGAAAAGAATGCTGCCCGGCATGACGGTATCGAGGTCGAGCACAACGTCCGGCTCCCCGATCAGCACGTTGTTGATCTTGGTGTCGTTATGCACCACGCGCAAGGGAAGCTCGCCCTGCTCCATCAGGCTGACAAGATAAGAGGCTTGCGATGCGTACATCAGAGCGCGCTTGATGGTGTCGGCAGATTTGGCGATTCTTTCGCTGTCTGCCGTTTCAATGGCGGCTTGCAACGCTTCCACACGCGCTCTTGTGTTGTGGAAATTGGGGATGGTTTCAAAAAGGCTGGAAGCGTCATAATCGGCAAGCTCAGATGAGAACTGACCGTATGCTTCGCCGCCTCTTTCGAGAAGGTCAGGTGTAGCGGTATTGTAGGTTTCGCCCGGCTCACGGATTGTGATGCGGAAAAAGCCGTCTTCGCACTCCAAAAAGCTCTTGCCGTCTTTGGTGGGCACGAGGTGGAGTGTGGGGATGTTCTTCTTTTGCAGATGCTCAGTTACGGCAGCATAGTTTGCCATGACTTCCTGCGGCTTTTTGAAAACGTTGGTGTTGATCTTCTGCAGCACGTATTCGCTGTTTTCGGTTTTGACAAAAAAGGTGGTGTTGATCAGACCGATTTTGCAGGGGGTGAAGGAGAGCGGCTCACCGTCAACTGCAAATTGGTTGAAAATAGGTGTGTAATCAATCATATTCATTATTTTGTCCAAAGACCGTCGGGGTAGATACCCTGCTCGGTCATTTCCTTTATTTTTTGTACCACAGCGGGTTTATCATCGGCGTAGGTGACACCAAACCATTTGGCGCTTGTGGGGAATACGTCAACGGTGCAAAGTCCCTTTTCCATAGCGCGCGAAAGAGCGAGAGGAATAAAGAATTCTGCCTTGAGTTCACTTCCCTTTTCATCAAGGAAGGTTTTGAATTCGTCTTTGAAAACTTTGAAAACGTCAGAGCCAAAGCCGAAGAAGTTCATCGAAACCACGCTGTAACGGTCAACGGGATGAGGCTCGCCTTCGCAAGCGCAGAAGGTAAGCTCGCCCTCGCGGTAGATTTTGGTGTGTTCTTCAATCGAAACCAGCTTGCCGTTTTCGGTCTCGCAAATACCTCTTGCCACGCTGCCGTTATCGGTGAGGGTGTTATCGAGAATATAGCCTGCCATGCAGTAGCGGCCCTTGCGGTCTTCTTTCAAAACCTTTGCCATTTCCACAAAGGCTTCTCTGCCGTAAAAGTCGTCGGCATTGATGACGGCGAAGTTATCGTCACCTACCACGTCGGCACAGCAAAGAACGGCGTGTGCCGTACCCCAAGGCTTGGTACGGTCAGTGGGTGCGGTGTATCCTTCGGGGAGCATATCGAGTGCCTGGAACGCGAAATCAATTTTGGTAAAGGGTGCAATGCGGTCTGCAATGGTTTCCTTGAAGGCATCAAGGTTTTCTTTCTTGATGAGGAAGACCACGCGGTCGAAGCCTGCATGGATGGCATCGTAGATCGAAAAGTCAATGATGAATTCACCGTGAGGCGTGATGGGGTCGATCTGTTTGAGACCGCCGTAACGCGAGCCCATGCCCGCTGCGAGAATAACCAATGTCATGATGATAGATACCTCTCTTTCGTGCCGCATCAGAGCGGCTGTCATATAATGAAGCAAACAGGTTGGGCTGATTCTACCCACACTTACCCATTCTGCCTCTATTCTATCACGAATCATCCAAAAATACAAGAATTATTTTTCACATTTTAGCATGAATATCTCTTGTTTTTTGCAAATCTTGTTGTATAATGAAAATATCTTGGGTTTCTGCGGTTTTTTTGAAAAAGACACCCAACACTGTTTGAAAAGAAAGGCGGTAAGCGTATGACAACTTACGCAAAACTTGACAGAGCGTCGCTCGAAAAAGAATACGAAACGCTCCTCAACGCTTACAACGAATACAAAGCAAAAGGGCTTTCGCTCGATATGTCGCGCGGAAAGCCGGGCAGCGATCAGCTGGATCTTTCGCAAGGTATGTTTTCTCTTTTGGAAGCTGCCGAAAGCTGCTATTCCGATGACGGCATTGACTACCGTAACTACGGTATTTTAGACGGCATTGCCGATGCCAAAAAACTGTTTGCCGATATGTTGGAGCTTCCTTACAACAATATTATTGTTTGCGGCAACTCCAGCTTGAATCTGATGTACGACGCGGTGGCACGCTGCATGCTGTACGGCGTGGACCAAAACGCAACCCCTTGGGTGAAACAGGGCAATATCAAATTCCTCTGCCCTGCCCCCGGCTATGACCGTCATTTTGCCATCTGCCAGTCGCTTGGTATTGAAATGATTGCCGTTCCCATGACCAAAAACGGTCCTGACATGGATGTGGTGGAAGCGCTTGTTTCTGCCGATGCTTCGATCAAAGGTATTTGGTGCGTGCCGAAGTATTCCAACCCCGAAGGCGTGACCTATTCTGACGAAACGGTTCGTCGTTTTGCGCGCCTCAAGCCTTTGGCAAAGGATTTTCGCGTCTTTTGGGATAATGCGTATGTCATTCACGATTTGTATGACGAGGGCGATCAGCTTCTTAATTTACAGAAAGAAGTGGCGGGTACCGAAAACGAGGATATGGTATATGAATTCACCTCCACCTCCAAAATTTCCTTCCCCGGCGCAGGCATTTCTTGTGTTGCTTCTTCTGCCAAAAACATCGCGTTTATCAAGAGCATCATGACCGTGCAGACCATCGGCTTTGACAAGCTGAATATGGTTCGCCACGTGAAGTTTTTCAAAAATCTTGACGGTGTGAAGCGTCACATGAAGCGCCATGCCGAAATCATGCGTCCGAAATTCGAAGCGGTGCTGACACTCTTTGACAAGGAGCTTGCTCCCTACGGCGTTGCTGATTGGACTGTGCCGCGCGGCGGTTACTTCATCAGCCTTAACGTGGAAAAGGGCTGCGCCAAGAGAGTGTTTCAGTTGATGAAAGAGGCAGGCGTTGTGATGACCTCTGCCGGCGCTACCTTCCCCTACGGCAACGACCCCGATGACAAGAATCTCCGTATTGCGCCTAGCTACCCGCCGCTTGCCGAGATCAAGCTTGCGGCTGAGATTTTGGTGGTATGCGTCAGACTTGCCGCGATTGAAAAGTATCTCGCTGAATAAAAAATAAAGCGTAGCTGTGAAAACGGCTACGCTTTTTTTGTATTTTGGGAAAATCAAATTCATTTTAAGGATTTCATTGTGGTTTACGTAGGGGCGCACCCATGTGTGAGCCCCTATCTTGTTTCATCTAAAAATTAACATTTGTCAATTCCGCGAGATCCGACCGTTAAAACGGTCGCCCTGCGCTGCGCTTGGGTTTCGACTGCACACCGCCCCGTGTCATCCTGAGCGACACGAAGCAAAGTCGAACTTTTGGGGCAGGCCCCAAAAGCACGAGGCGTAGCCGAAGTGGGATCTCGGGCGGTGTTCCGCTCAAGATGACACGCGGAGGTCAACGTGTCAAGCTTTAGTTGAAACAAGATACTGACGCGTCAATGATGATACAGACATTCAAAAAGGAGTTCCACGTGAAACTCCTTTTTTGTTTGGGGTGACTGCGGCGCGTAAGATGAGGGTGCTTATTCTGTAATTGCCTTCAGGTTTTCTCCGTCGAATTGCAATGTGATGATCGGTCTGGATTTCCAATCCAGCAAGCGGATGATTTTGTTTTCGACGTCGAAGTCGTATCCGGTAGGATAAACTTCCTTGGCATATTCGGCAACGGCGACAAAGCCACTCTCTTCAAGCCTTACCACTTCGACAAGCTTTGTGTTAGCGTCGATAGAACGCACGGTAAAGTACAAACCGTCACCGATCTCTTTCAGATATCGGCTGTAAGCAAGCGGGTATTCCACCGTTTCGTAGGTGATGTTATTAAGATCCGAAAGGTCAAAATGAATCACCGGGGAGACAAGATCGGCTTTGGGGCAAACGTACACATGATCCCCATCAAACCCGACGTTGAGGAAAGGATATTCGTTTTCAAATTCGTAGAAGTTCTCCACCTTTGCTACGACCGAAAGGTCTTTGGCAGAGAGACAGTAGAGCACGTTGTCCGGTTCCTCAAGAGGCTTGGATGTGCCGTCGGGTGAATAAACGAGCGGCGGACTAAGCCGATGACCGGGTGACTTGTTGGTCACCACACGCAAAATGCCGTCTTCTTCGTCAAGACAATAGCCTATTTCAACCGTTCCTTCAAGACGAATGCTCCCGATAGGGGAAAGACGATTGTCCTTATAGCTGATACCAATGATTTTGGTGGAAGATCCTACGATGGAAAAATTGAACGTGTAGAAATACAGATTGTTTTCGGTGATGTACATGCCGTCGGGAAGAGAATACCACGCCTTGATATCGATTATATCAAACGTATCAATGTCAATGGTGAGAACTGTTGTAAAGTCACAGCGGTTGTTGAAACCGTTTCGGAAGAAAATATCTTTAATCGGCAATATTTCGGGGCCTTTTCCTTTGTCAAGGGTTGGGAGATAGGTGTATGGTCTTTCCCACTCGGTTTTGCTACCAAACCAGTAATTAGTGATCACAAGAATGGCATCTTCGGTTACGATTGCGCTTCCCCCACTGCGTCCTCTTACGGTGTATGTGCGCGTTTTGCCCTTGCTTTCGCAGGTGATTCTTGTGTAGTACTGGGTGTGCGGGTTGAATGAGGAGTAATCCGGGATTGTGACAGATTCAAACGAAAAGATTTTTTCTCCGTCAGCGGTTGTATAACTTTCCGAAACGATTTCCACAGACTTGTTTTGGTTCGGGTTCAAGACGTCATAAGGAATGTCGATGTAGTTTTCCCACGATGGTGGGGGGGTGACGGAGGATGCGCCTGACGGCGCTTTTTTTAGTACCGAAATGAGTTCTTTGTAGGGGTTGCCTTTTGTGGTTATCGGTGTTGTGTTTGGCGTTGGTTTTGCTGTAGAGGTTATGGTTTTGCTCGGTGTGGTTTGTATGGGCGTGGTTTGTATGTTGGGTATCGAGTTTGACGAAGTGGTACTTGTTAATGGAACGGCTGGAACCGAAGTTTCCCTTGAACCCATGAGCAAAACCAATGTCATACCCACCATCAGCGCAAGGCAAGCGGCGATTGAAAGGACAATGAGACGGTTGTTTTTCTTGGGTGCAAGTCTTGCTGCGGCTGCTTCGGCGATGATGGTGTCATCTACATCTGAAAGCGCGCGAATAAAATTTTCTTCTTTTTTCATAAATTAACCATGGCTTTCGTTTACGAAAGCCTACCTTTCTTGGGGAATTGGGGCTGTTTTTGCCCAGCAAAATCGTTGTCGCAAGACAACGAAAGACATAAAACCCGCGTGAAAATTTATTTTCACGCAAACTCCTTTCCCTGCCCTGCTCAAAGTGTGATTCCTTCTTCGAGGAGATAGTCTTTCAACTCAAGTCGGATTCTGAACAGTGCGGTTTTGATCTTGCTCTCGCCCGCCTTTTCGGTTTTGGCGATCTCTTCGACCGAATCGAAAAAGAAGTAACGGCGCATAAACAGGATGCGCTTTTCTTTGGGCAGTTGTTTTAAGAATTTGTTGATTGCCTCGCGGAGTGCAATGCTGTCGGTTAAACTGTCATGCTCGCTTGTGGGGAAGATTTCGGCGATCTCATCCATGAGAGGGAGCATTTCGACAGTTCTCTTTTTGGCGTTTTGTTTTTCAAGTCGGTCGAGGGCGAGGTTGCGCGTGATCTTGCCGAGGTACGCCATTAAGCTGTTTGGTTTATTGGGCGGGATGCTGTTCCAGGCGGCAAGGTATGTATCATTCACGCATTCGTCTGCATCTTCTTGAGAGGAGAGAATGTTGTGTGCGATTGTTTGGCAATAGCGCTTGTATTTTCGCTCAAGTTCTTTGATGCCTTCTTCTTTTCGCTCAAGAAACATACGGATGATTTTGGCATCTTCCATGTGTGCATTCATGCGCGCATTCATGCGCAGTCACCTCCTTTTCCCTTTCACTTTAATAGACGGATTTTTCACTGTGTGGGTTACATTATTTTGAAAAAAATTAAAATATTTCCTAAAAAGCAACCAACAGGTTACAAATTATCCGCAAAACGCAACGAACAGTTGCGTTTTGCGGATAATTGTTATTGGTTGATGTCGGTGGTAAAGATGCCGCCGTGACCGCCGATGACTTTCCAAGTGCCCTCGCCAAGTATCTCAAAAACGGCCTCTCGCTCTTTTTTGGCAAGTGTGGGATCGGTATCAACCGACGTCATGAGATAAGGCGCGAGCTTGGTGAAACTCTTTTGTTCTTTGGTGAAATCCTTGATATTAACAAAAATATCGCCGGTAAAAACAAGGCGCTCGTCTTCTTCCACAAACACTGCTTCGCCCTTGACATGACCGCCTGCTCCGCTGTATACCTGGAAGGTAAATCCCGCAGCTTCTACCGTGCCAAGACCGTGGAGCAACTCCCCTTCCCTGCACTGCCCTTTGAGGGGGTGCAAATTATCAGCTTTGGGTGGACGATATTTGGTTAGGATTTTACTGATATAGGCGTAGGGCTGATGCAGGGGATTTTCCTCGCGGTAGGCGTTTTGGAATACGCGCTCATTGGCAAAATCCAAGGCGGCGTCCTCGGTGAGATATACTGTGTCAAACAAATCAAGAAGCCCTGCGTGGTCCACGTCGCTGTGGGTTAACAATAGTGTTTTATACTCGGTTTGCCATTGAGGATAGAGTGTGTCCAAAAGTGACATCATTTCTTTGCGGTAGCAGGCAAAGCCGGTATCAACGAATAAAAGCCCCTGCCCTTTGGTCAGAATCGTGATATTGCTGCCACAAGGCGGCTCGATGTTCACAAGCTCTGTACCGCTCGGCAAAATCTCTCTTACGATTCTTGGCTGAAAACGCGATCCTTTGTAGCGTCTGATGTGGGAGGCAAGCCGGCTGATATAGTCAAAGGTTTTGTAAAACGGACTTCCCTCTTCGTCAAGCGTTTGCATCACTTTGTTCGATGCCACAAGAAGACCTTCTTTTTCTTTTTCGTTCAGCTTCATTTTTTCGGCAAGCGTTTCGGCGAAGGAAAGATAGAAAACAGTGTTATCAAGAATCTTCTCGCTTTTGTCATAATGCAAAACCTTAACCGGACAAACACGTGAAGCGTTCTCCAAAAAAGATGAGACGTTTGTTTCGTCTTCTACGTAGATGCCGATCTTGAAATCCTGATATCCGGTTTCGTTTTGTTGTGAGCTCATATAGGATATGTTGAAGTTGAATGTTTGGATCAGAACCAGAATGGGATGCAAACGGTTGGGCTCGTCCTTTAAGTGGAATTCAAGCAGAATGACGCTTGCTTTTCCAGACTCCTTTTTTATATAACCGAGTGAAGTGAGGATTTCCTCCGCTTTGATCAGCAAAGACTCTTCCCCATCAATTTCAAGGAACAAGGTGTGTGTATCAATGGCTTTGTTGTAACTGACGCGCGTGATATTGACACCGATGCTCGACAATTTCTCGTTGGCTGCGAGAAACGCGCCGATTCTGTCCGGCATATTTGTGATAAATGTTCGTTTCAACTCGTTCACCTCTTTGTTTATAGTATAGCATATTTTTCTTTCTTTTACAAGATTTTGTCAGAAAATTCACTCATGTGTAGCAAAATGATACACATGAGTGAAAAAGATTGTCAAAATGTATGCGAAAGCAGAGAATCTGCCTCTTTTCGTCATTTCTTTTTGCTATGATAGATATACAAGCGAAATTAGCTTTGTTTTTAGATTTATTTGAAAAAATGGAGGATGTTTTATGCTTAACAATAAACAACTTGAATGGGTGGATTTTCGAAAGCGTTCTTCTTTGTTTGCGCCAAGGGCTGAGGACAAGCCTTTTGTTTCAAACCGTGTGGTAAAGATTCCTGTTTCTGCGATTGACACTTCCCCTTTGCGAGCGAGAAAACGCTTTGATGAGGTTGCAATTCTGACGCTTGCAGACAGCATTCGCCGTCACGGTTTGCTACAACCGATTCTTGTGAATCGTTCTGAGAAGGGTCTGCATGAAAAAACACACTATATTTGTGTTGTCGGGGAAAAACGCCTTCGTGCGTTTAAGATGCTCGGGCGGCAGGAGATTCCATGTCTTGTGCTGTCTTCGCGCCTTGTCGCCTCGGATGCGCTTGCTTTGACCGAAAATCTTGTGCGAAGCGATCTTGATATGTTTGAATTGGGAACGGCGTTTGCTGAAATTGCAAATCAGTGTTCTCTGACGCAGGAGGAGCTTGCGACCTATTTATCGACATCTTCGCAGAATGTAGCGAACAAGATTCAATTGTTGTCTCTGGAACCTGAGGAACAAATGTTTGTCCTTGAAAACGGTTTAAGCGAGCGACACGCTCTTGCACTTTTGAGAATCAAGGATGTTGTGCTTAGAAAAAAGGTTGCCAAGCTGATCGCCGAGCGCCATTATACCGAAAAGCGTGCCGAAGAATACATAGACATCATTTTGTCTGATCTGCTTCCATTTTCTGAGATGGCTGACAAAGATGATGACTTGGAATCGTTTGTCGGTAGTTTAAGCTGCAGCCTGAATCTGCTTCGAAAAAACGGTTTTGCAACGCAGTGCGAACGGTTTGATCATGAGGATGAAATTCAATTCTTGATTCGTATTCCCAAAAAATAATTGTTTCACGTGAAACGTTGATACACACAGGCATGATGTTTCACGTGAAACGTAGAAACTATCCGTGAAGTGTTTCACGTGAAACACTGCGGCTCAAAAAACAAATATCTTTTTCTTTTATTTTAAGTTAAACTATTGACCTACGAGGGAGTTTGTGATAAAATAAATGCAAACTGAAAAATGGAGGTAGAAATGAGCAAAATAATTGCTTTTTCCAACCAGAAAGGCGGCATTGGTAAGACAACGAGCGCGGTAAATATTGCCGCTTGCGTTGCTCACATGGGCAAAAAAGTGCTTCTTTGTGATCTTGATCCGCAGGGAAATGCCACAAGCGGCGTGGGTATTTCAAAGAAAACTGAAAATACAATCTATGAAGCGCTTGTCGGCCGTGTGGAACCGCAAGAAGCTATCATCAAAACCGAGTTTGACAATCTTTGGTGTATGCCGTCGAATATATCGCTCGCGGGTGCTGAGTTTGAATTTGTTGACATTGAAAACAGGGAATTCCGTCTGAAAGGTGTTCTTGATGCTGTTCGCGATGAATTTGACTACATATTCATCGACTGTCCGCCGTCACTTGGCATTCTGACGCTGAATGCGTTGGCAACATCCAATGGCGTGATTGTACCGATGACTTGCGAATACTACGCGCTTGAAGGACTTTCGCAGCTGATGATTTCGATTCGTCAGACAAAAAAGTTTTATAACCCCTCACTTGAGATTACAGGACTCCTCGTGACCATGTACGACAGACGCTTAAATCTCACAAAACAGGTGCTTGAGCAACTTGAAAAGTATTATGGGGATAAAATCTTCAAGACCAAAGTGGTGCGTAATGTGCGATTGAGCGAAGCACCCAGCCACGGTATGCCGGTTATTTATTATGATGAGCATTCCAAAGGTGCATCGCTTTACAACGATCTTGCCAAAGAACTCTTAAAACGCATATAAGAGGGAAGTCGAAACTGCGACTTTATAAGATAAAGGAAAGGAAAACTCTATGGCTATCGCAAACAGAGGGCTCGGCAAAGGTCTTGATTCGATCTTTTCCGAGAACACAGAAGAAGAAAAAGGCGGGGTCACCATGCTTCGTCTTGCCGATATTGAACCCAGAAAGGGACAGCCGAGAAAGGTGTTTGAACCCGAAGCACTCTCTCAGCTGGCAGATTCGATTTCGGCTAACGGCGTGATTCAGCCGATCATTGTCCGCAAAGCAAAAGGCGGCTTTTATGAAATTATCGCCGGTGAAAGACGCTGGCGCGCATCCAAAATGGCGGGATTGACCGAAGTACCGGTCGTCATTATGGATACCGATGACAGAAAAACAGCAGAGCTTTCGCTGATAGAAAACATTCAGCGTGAAAACCTGAACCCTGTGGAAGAAGCAAACGCCTATAAGATTTTGCTTCAGAATTTTGATCTGACACAGGAAACGCTTGCCAAGCGTGTGGGTAAGAGCCGCAGTGCCATTACCAACTCCATGCGTCTTTTGGAGCTTCCCGACGAAGTGCTCAAAATGCTGAGCGACGGCGAAATCAGCGCAGGTCACGCAAGAGCCATTCTCGGACTTGTGGATAAGAGCGAAACGGTGGACGTTGCCGAAACGGTAGAAGAGAAGGGGCTTTCGGTGAGAGCAACCGAGGAGCTTGTTCGCAAGGTCAACGCCGCCACCACAGCAAAACCCACTGCGGAGATTGTACGTGATGACGAAGGGGAAGTGAACTACCTTTCGGAGCTTGAAAAGGTGCTTCGCAATAAGTTTGGCAGAAAGGTTAAGATTTTCTGCGGTAAGAAAACCAAGAGAATTGAAATTGAATTCAGCGACGATAACGATCTGCAGGCGCTTTTGACTCAGATCGGCGGAGACAATCTCCTGTAATGTAAACTCTGATAACAAAATTGTTTTATATCATAACATAAAGAAAGAAGAAAAGCCATGTTAGACATTAAGTATATCAAAGAAAACCCGAACGAAGTGATTGAACGCCTGAAGATAAAAGGCAAAGACGCAGAAGAAGATATTGCGCGCATTCTCACACTCGACGCTGACCGCAGAGCGTTGATCAGCGAAACCGAAAACTTGAAGGCACAGCAGAACAAGGAATCCAAGCTTGTTCCGCAGTACAAAAAAGAAGGCAAGGACGTCAAAGAGCTGTTTGCCAGAATGAAAGAAATGGGCGAAAAAGCAAAAGCAAACGATGAGAAGATCAAGGCTGTGGAAACCGAACTGCAGTCGATCATGCTCGGCCTTCCCAATCTGCCCGACCGTGATCTCAAATCAGGCGGCAAGGAAAACAACGAACCCTTGCGCTATATCGGTGAGCCCCGTACCTTTGATTTTGAACCCAAAAACCACGTAGATCTTTGTACAAGCCTTGGTTTGATCGACTACGAGCGCGGTACAAAGCTGTCCGGCTCCGGCTTCTGGATCTATCGCGGTATGGGCGCAAGACTTGAATGGGCACTGCTCAACTACTTCATCGACACGCACATTGCCGACGGCTATGAGCTCATCCTTCCGCCTCATATGCTGGAGTATGAATGCGGCGTGACGGCAGGTCAGTTCCCGAAGTTTGCCGACGAAGTGTACAAGATCGAAAACCCCACCGATAACAGAACCAGATATATGCTCCCCACCGCAGAAGCGGCACTTGCTTCGCTTTACCGCAACGAGATTCTTACCGAGGCTGATCTTCCCAAGAAGCTTGTGAGCTACACACCTTGCTTCAGAAGAGAAGCAGGCTCCTACCGCTCGGATGAAAGAGGTATGGTAAGAGGACATCAGTTCAATAAGGTGGAAATGTTCCAGTTCACTTTGCCTGAAAAGAGTGACGAAGCGTTTGACGAGCTCGTAACCAAGGCGGAAAACCTTGTGAAGGGTCTTGGCTTCCACTTCCGCACCGTGAAGCTTGCGGCAGAGGACTGCTCGGCTTCGATGGCGAGAACCTACGACATTGAAATTCAGATTCCCTCGATGCAGGGCTATAAGGAAGTCAGCTCGGTTTCGAACGCGCGTGACTATCAGGCACGCCGCGGCATGATGCGTGTCAAGAGAGCAGACGGACACATTGAATATCTGCATACCTTGAACGGAAGCGGTCTTGCCACCAGCCGTATTCTGCCCGCTCTTGTGGAACAGAATCAGAACGCTGACGGCAGCGTAACCGTTCCCGAAGTGCTTCGCAAGTATATCGGTTGCGACGTACTCAAAAAAGACTAAGAAACCATGATGTATTCCTTTCTTGCAATCGGAATTGACATCGTGACCGTGCCGATGATTGTTTGGTCGGTGTATATCGGCATTGCCATCGGCGTTTTCATGGGTTATTATAACAAAGCCGTTCTCGGACGCGCTATTCGTACTCTGCTTGAAAAAGAAGCATTTGGCGAGGAAAAAGCACTCACAGCCGAGGAACTTGGTTTTGCGAAAAACCGTATGATTCTACATTCGATTCGCCGCGGCGTGCTTGCACGCTTTGTGCATACAATCGAAGGGGAAGAGAAACGTTACTATCTGATTGAAGACGAGCGCCACCGCGCCGAGCTTCGTTATTCCAACAAAGGAACCGACCTTTACGTGGTGATCATTTCGCTTGTGATCTTTTTGCTCGTGGCGTTTGTGTTGGAACGCTATTTGACCGATTGGATTTCGGCGGCAGGTGATATCATATCATGAAGAAAAAAGTATTTCTGCTCTCTGCCACGCTTGTGGCGGCGGGGATGGTTCTTTTGCTGATCTGCGTGATGCTTTTGCTCGGCTATCGCTTTTCATCATCCGACAGCGCACGCTACGGCAGTGTGTATTACTACGGTACAAGCGAGGTCGGTACGGTTTATACGCCCGACGGCAGCATGACCTATTATCCCAAAAAGAATAAGCTTGTGTACGAAAACGGAGATATCTACGAGGGCGAGATCCGCAACTATCTGCCCAACGGCGTGGGTGTTTATACCTCTGTTTACGGGGAAGTGACCGACGGTGAATTCACCGACGGCATTGCCGACGGGTATTGCCGTGTGACGCTTGCCAGCGGAAACTGTTACGAGGGTATGATTGTGATGGGCGAGTGGACCGAAAACGGCAAGTTGACCCTTGTTTATGACGACGGAGAAGAAAATCCGCAGGGCGTTTTTGTGAACAGCTGTTTGGAGGGTGAGGTTACATATTCCTACCGAAGCGGGGCAAACTATGTAGGCGGTTACCAAAACGGTCTGCCTCACGGCGCGGGAAGCATGACTTATGCGTGCGGCGACAAGTATGAAGGCGAATTTTCATTTGGCGAGATCAGCGGCAGAGGAAAATATACCTTTGCCGATGAAAGCGTGTATGAAGGGCAGTTTGAAAAAGGACTGCCAAACGGTGAGGGTACTTATACCTACACGGCGCTGAACGGAAAACGAGTCTCACTCAGCGGCACGTTTGTGGGCGGTGTGAGGATTGATCAGCCCGAAACTTAACCGCAGAAGGCGGTTGTTACCATCAAAAACAAAAAGACAAATCCCTGTATTGTGTCTCTTAACAAAAAGGTCGCCGACCGCAAAGGGAAGCGGCCTTTCTCTGTATCCCGAGAAAAGCGTCCCTCGGTGCTTCTTCTCACAAACAGTTTTTCCACAGGCGGTGTGTAAACGCATATTCTTTCACTTGCCAAAGAACTCGCCGCGCGATCCTATTTTGTGGCGGTGGCGTCGGCGGGCGGCTCTCTTGAAAAAGAGCTTGAAAAGCTCGGTATTGTTCATATTTATTTGCCGCTTGATGCGCGCACGCCGTATCGCATTCTGCTCGCCTGCCGTCTTTTGAAAGAGGCAATGGCGGAATACCGTTTCGATATTCTGCACGCGCACTCCCGATTGTCGGCATTTGTTGTTTCTCTTTTGCCGAAATATTTGCGGCGTAATTTTGTAACAACGGCGCATCTTGACTTCAAAGTCACGCCGCTTACCCGATTTTTTAGCCATTGGGGCGAAAAAACAATGGCGGTCAGCGAGGACATCCGCGCCTATCTTGTGCGCGAATATGGGCTTTCGTACCGCCAAATATCTCTCACAGTCAACGGCATTGATACCGAGCGTTTTTTCAAAAAAGCAGACAAAGAAGGTCTTGTTGCCCTGAACAGGGAAGAGATGGCGCTCGACTCTGTCAAAAAAGAAAAGATCATTCTGCATATCAGCCGCATGGACAAAGACCGCGCGGCGGTGGCGTTTTTGCTTTGCGATTTGATGCCCAAATTAAAACAGCAGTATAATGCCAAATTGATTGTGGTGGGTGGCGGTGAGCTGTTGCCCGCGCTTGAAAAACGGGTGGCGGACGATGCGCTCCTTGGCGATGCGGTGACTTTGATTGGGGAAGCGGTGGACGTCACACCCTATCTTGCCATTGCCGACTTGTTTGTTGGCGTATCCCGTGCGGCGCTTGAAGCCATGGCCTGCGGGATTCCCACGATTCTGGCGGGCAACAGCGGATATTTCGGCATTTACCGAAGTGAGCGGCTTTGTGAGGCGGCGGCTACGAATTTTTGTTGCCGCGGTGGGGAAAAGCTGAACACCACCGCGCTTTGCCGTGACCTTGCTTTCTTGCTCGGCAGAGAGGAAAGCGAGCTTGACGCTCTTTCGTGCGAATGCCGCGAAACGGTATGTAAGCATTACTCACTCAACAAAATGACAGACGATTATGAAGCTTTTTATGCTTCACTTCGCCAAAAACCCAAACACGCGCGAAACTTGATTCTCGGCTATCACGGCTTTGGCAATCTCGGTGACGAATTGCTGCTTGACAATATGCTTGTGGGGATTCGGTCAATCGACCCTGAGGGCGGTACTTCTGTGATTTCCAAGAGTGCTGCGAAAACGGCACGTGAATTTAACGTCAAAGCCATCAGCCGCAAAAATCCTGTCGGTATGCTGTGCGCGCTGATGTCTGCCCGTGTATTGTACGTGGGCGGCGGTACGCTTTTGCAAAAAGAAACCTCGCGCCGCTCGTATGATTACTACGCTTTTTGGATTACACTTGCCAAAATGCTTGGCAAACGGGTGGTGTACTATGCCAACGGTTTGGGTGATTTTTCCAAAAAAGAGGAGCGCTCGCTGGCACGCTTGTTTTCGGGAAACTGCATCATCACCCTACGGGATGAAGAATCCTTTTCACTTGCCGAGCGGATTTGCGGCATGATGCCCGAGAAAAAAAGACCCTACGTTGCCCTGACGGCAGATAGCGCTTTATCGCTTGAGCCGCTTTCGAAACCTGAAGCCGACTGCTTGTTTGCAGCGCACGGCTTAAAAACAAATGCACCCTACTTTGTGCTTGCGCTTTCGGGTCAGAAACGAAACAAACGCGTGGAAAAAGTGCTGATTCAGGCAATGCTTGTGGCGCTTGAAAAAGGCTATGCTCCGATTTTTCTTCTGATGCAACCGAGTGTGGATCAATCGCTTGCAAAGTCACTTTCGGCAAGCGTTTTTACTCACACGGGGAAGAAAGCTCCTATTGTTACACTGCCGCCGCGCGGCGCGCTTTCGCTGGTTGCGGGCGCTTCCTTTCTCATTACTTCGCGCTTTCACGCGCTGGTGTTTGGAGCAATGGGAAAAGTGCCGCTTTTTTGCTTGTCAAACAGCGAAAAATGCAGGCGTTTCTGCCACGAAACAGGGCTTGATGCCGCGCTGCTGTCCAAAAACAGTCAGGAAGAAACGCTGCTTTATACACTCCCTTTTTTGATAGAAAAACATCCCTGTTACCTTGCCGATCGTGAAGCGGTGGAAAGGCTGTCACAGCGTTCTCAAACCACCCCCGAGAAAATCCGAGAAGGGCTTGAGTATCTTGCCAAAAAACAAAAAAAGCCGCTTTTCCAACGGCTTGTAAACAAAGATAACATTTGAAAAAACAATCGAGAGATTTAAGATAAAGGAAGGTCAAAAACCATGAGAATCAAAGACATTGCCCTTGCGCCTTCGGGTCGCGACAAGATCGAATGGGTGAAAAGCTATACACCTGTTCTTTCGATCATTGAAAAAGAATTCAAAGAGACCAAGCCTTTTGCAGGCAAAAAAATCACCATGTCGATTCACCTTGAAGCCAAAACTGCCTATCTTGCCGAAATTTTGAAGGCAGGCGGCGCGGAAGTTTCGATCACGGGATGCAATCCGCTTTCTACACAGGATGACGTGGCGGCGGCGCTTGCAGTGGCAGGCCTTGAAGTGAATGCCGTGCACGGTGCGACCATGAAGGAATACGAAGAAGACTTGATTGCCGCTTTGTCTGTTTGCCCCGATCTTATCATTGACGACGGCGGCGACCTCATCGGTCTTTTGCATTCCTCTTGCGCGGAATACGGCAAAAATCTGATCGGCGGCTGTGAAGAGACCACAACGGGCATCCATCGCTTAAAAGCAAGAGAAGCGGCAGGCGCGCTGAAGTATCCCATGATGGATATCAACGACGCCGACTGCAAGCACCTCTTTGATAACCGCTACGGTACGGGTCAGTCTGTGTTTGACGCGATCATGCACGAGACCAATCTCATCGTGGCGGGCAAGCGTGTTGTGATTGCCGGCTACGGCTGGTGCGGTAAGGGCGCGGCAATGCGTGCCAAGGGTCTTGGTGCGATTGTATATGTCACCGAGATCGATCCCGTGAAGGCAATTGAAGCGGTGATGGACGGCTTTATCGTTCTGCCGATGGATCAGGCGGCAGAGGTGGGTGACCTCTTTATCACGCTGACAGGCTGTAAAGACGTCATCACCAAACAGCATCTTGAAAAAATGAAGGACGGCGTGCTTCTTGCCAATGCCGGTCACTTTGACGTGGAGATCAACAAAAACGACCTCGAAGCGCTTGCCGTTTCGGTTTCCCAGCGCAAGCCTTGCGTGACAGGTTATACCCTTGCTGACGGCAGAATTCTCAATCTGCTTGCCGAAGGCCGCCTTGTGAACCTTGCCGCCGGTAACGGACACCCCGCCGAAATCATGGATATGTCCTTTGCGCTTCAAGCAAAGGGTCTTGAATACCTTGCCAAATACGGCAAAACGCTTGACAAAAAGGTGTATGACGTGCCGAGAGAGCTTGACATCGAGGTGGCAACACTCAAAGCGCGCGCTTTGGGTGCAGAGCTTGATGTTCTGACTCCCGAGCAGGAAGCGTATCTTGCCGCCGCGGAATAAAATAAAAAAAACTCCCGACCGAAATCGGTCGGGAGTGCAAGGTTTATTTGGCAAGTCCGAGGCTGTTCAGTACGTTGTTGACAAATGCGTCATCGTTTACCACTTCGGTGACGGTTACCGTATAGGTTTTGTTGCCTACCGTAGTGATGAGCATGGTCTGCTCCATCGTTTTGCCCTGCGTGGATGCGGTGTGTGTGACCTTGGTGAGTGAAATGCCTTTTGCGTTTTTGATCTGCTCTACGTTGTACTTGGCAATCGTCATACCCATCTCTTCAAACATAGGCTTGAACAGCTCGGCATAGTCGTTGTTATCCATTTTGGCATACATATCGGTTTTGGCTTCGTACACAACGGTGATGTTGTTGCCATTGATCAGGTTAAGCAGAATAACGGTGCTGCCGTCGGTTTTGGAAAGATTGTCGGGATAAGCAAAAGAGATGTCGCCGTTATCATAAAGGGTGTAACCTTCGGGAAGGGGAGCCTCGGTGGTAACGGGCGCTTCGGTGGTGGTTTCGGTATTGCCGCCGCAAGAGGTCATGGCAAGAGCCAGAATCAAAACAAGCAGAACCGAAAGTGTCAGTACGATTTTTTTCATTGCGTTTTTCTCCTTCTTTAATACGAAATAACATAGTAATTTAAAGCATTATATCACCACCCTGCGATTTTGTCAATACAAAACTATAATATTTTGGAGGTTACTTATGCCGAACATTCACGTACAAACCAATATCACGCTGACCGAAAACACCAAAGAAGATTTAAAAGCCGCTCTTGGCAAGGCGATTGAAACCATCCCCGGCAAGACTGAGCGCTGGCTGATGGTGGTGATGGAGGGAGACAAGGCCATGTATTTTCAGGGCAGTGACGCGCCCTGCGCGCTTTGCTCAGTGGAGCTTCTCGGCTCAGCAAGTGACGCGGTGTATGACAAAATGACCGCCGTGATGACTGACCTGCTTTCCGAAAAGCTTGGCGTTGCACCTGACCGCATCTATACCAAATACACCGAGTACACCCATTGGGGCTGGAATGGAAATAACTTTTAAATGAAGATAAGAGAAAAAGCCACCGTTCGGTGGCTTTTTGAATGCGGATTGTTTCGTTTATGCCGCAACGATGCGGGCAACGAGAACACTGCAATCGTCGGGGGCAGGCTTGTCCTCCTCGGCGGCAAGAGAAAGAATTTTATCGGCAAGTTCCTTGGGCGAAAGGGAGGCGCTATCGGTTAAGGTTTCACTCAGGCGGAGGATATCCTCCTCGGTGGGGATGATGCCGTCGCTCAACATAATGATAAGGTCGCCTGCGTAAATCGGCGTTTCGATTTCTTCGGTGTCGATCTCACGCGTGATGCCGATTGGCACAGAGCGCGAGTCCACGCGGAACAGGTTGCCGTTGTGCAATACAAAGGATGGGGCGGCACCGCATTTGGTGAAAAGGGCGCGAGAGGAAAGAAAATCAAGCTCAACCAGGTCAGCAGTGGAATGGCATTCCTCGCTCTTGGAGCGCAAGAAGTTGGAAAGCATTTTCAGTACCACACCTTTTTTGTTGCCTGCGGAGAGCATTTTTTCAAGGAAAACGGTAGAAATACGCGCGGTCACGGCGGCTGTTCTGCCGCTTCCCATGCCGTCACACAATAAAAGAAAGCGGTTGTTGCAGGGTCCGTCAAACACAGACAGTGAGTCTCCGCTTACGCCCTCCTGCTCCTTGGCGCAAAAGGCGCTTGCTACCTCGGCGGAAATGGCGGGCAGGGAATCCACACGCATGGTGACAAAGTCGCCGTTGAATTCAAAATGCGGACTCGAAAGCGAAAGCCCGGTGGCTTTTTCAAGCGCCTCTTTGATTTCGGAAGCATTTGCCGAGAGGGAAGCAATCTCCACGCCGGACGCCAGAATGGTTTTACGGCGCGAGCCCCAGGCGGAATAGCCGATGGCGGAAATGCCAAGCTCCTTGAGGGCGGCTGCTGCTTTGCGGCAGAGCGGCTTGTCCCGCTCAAACTCGTCTTCGTTCTCGCCCGCCGTTTCGGAGAGAAGCTCTGCCATCGCTTCGTAATCCAAAGCGAAAAGCTCGGTTTTATCGCGTCGAACTGCTTTTTCCACAAGGTCAGCGGCGGCATTGTTGATGTCGCGGAGGATTTTTTCCATCTGCCGACAGCGCGTGCCAAACGCCTCGGGCAGATCGTCGGCAATGGCAGGCTCTCCTTTTTGCACCTTATCATACACCTTGTCAAGCGCTTCGCTCAACTCGTTGTACTCACGTTGCCAACAAATATGGTTGAGCGCACATTTTTTGCAATAGTGGGAAAAAACCTCGTCTCCCGCCGCGTGAATTTCATAACTGCCCGGCTTACGGCTTTTTTCGGAAAGCTCAAGGAAAATATCCGAAAGGTCTTCAAAGGCTTGCGAAAGCGCGCGCAGACGGTTCTTGCGGTGTTTTTTTCGCACATCATCCACGTATTTCATCTCGGGCAGCTCGGCAGGCTCATCGGCAAAAAAAGCAATTTGCGGAATCAGTCCCGTGTGGGCAAGCGGCAGAAAGAGCAAAAGGGTAAAAAAGAGGTCGCCGGTAAAGCTGAGCATTCTGCTTCCCTGATTGAGATAAAGATTCATCACCGCCGAAAGAGCAACAGCGGCAAGGGAAGAATAGATGATGCTGAGGTTGGCGCAAAGCCCCGTGCAAAGTCCCGCTACGGCAAAGATTGGCGCGTAAGGCAGACCGCAGGCAAGTCCGGTGATCACACCCACAAGCGTGGCGCGGAGCGCACCGTTGGTGATGGCAACCGAAAGGGTGATGAAAAAGGCGGCAATGATGCCGAATGAGAAGCCGAACACACCTCGTGTGTTCAGCGCATAGACAAGGAAAAAGAGAATGGCAAGCCGCGCGGGTTCATGGAAGATGGACTGCTTGCTGTTGTCGGTAGCAAAGGCGAACACACGGCAAAGAAGCGGTGTCATGGTTGCCATGAAAACAAGGGCATATACGCTTTCCATTGAAAATTTTGCCAAGGCGGCATTGGCAAAGCCAAAGAGGAATCCGATCACAGCGGCAATGGCAGTACGCAAAGAGACACTCTCGCGGAAATAGCCTTTTTGCGGCAGCGTATGGCAGACGAGAAGGCGAAGCACACAGCCGAGCAGAGGGATGAGCAAGCCGATCGCGGGATGCGGAGAAAAGGCTGCCGACAGCAAAAGTCCAAACAGAGAGGCAACTGCCCCCACGCCTGTGGTGGCAGAGAATAGTGCAAAACCCAAGGGCGTTGCGGCAAAAAAGAGCTGTGTTAAGCCAAATAGCAGCGAAAGTGTGAAATAAAGCAGAACAAAAAAGAGACGGCGGCGCAGTTTTTTGCAAAGGAAGCGTTCCGCCTCGCCGTCGATGTCGCGCCCTGCGAGAATGCGCGTATAATAGGATGCTTTGGCACTCAGCGTTTTGGCTTTGGTGAGTATGGTTTGTTTATCCTCCATGATGAATGATCCTTTCTTTTGTGTATGGTTGTCCTACATTGTAACAAAAGAAAAGAGCGTAATCTGTCGGAAACAGGGAGAGAGGAAAATAAAAACAGCGCAGATAATGAACCGGCAGAAGGGTTTGCAGAATCAAAATATCATAAATATTCCAAAAATGATATTTTTTGCTTTTCCTATTGACTTATCAAGGGAAAATCAAGTACAATATTGATAGTTACTATAACGATGTACGAAAAAGGAGAGAATAATGAGAAACCTCATATTAACGATGAGCCTCCTACTTGCTTTGGTTTTGTCGCTTACCGTCATGACCTCTTGCGAGGGCAATACCGAAACCACAACCGAACCGATTGCAACAACACAGTCGGTTGTTACAACCCAAGCGCCCGTGATCTATGAATGGATTCCGAGTGAGGGTTTGGTATTTGATTATTACGAAGAGATCGATGCTTATTGGGTCATCGGCGTTGGTTCTTGTAAGGATCGTAATATTGTGATTCCGCGTGAATACAACGGCAAGCCTGTGGTCAGGATCAGAGAATATACTTTCTATCAGTGTGATCGCCTTTACAGCATCGAGATCCCGGATACCGTAACGAGCATTGGAGAGGAAGCGTTCTATGGCTGCAGTGACCTTGAAAGCATCACAATTCCAAGCAGCGTGACAAGCATTGGAGCGGGTGCGTTCAAGAGCTGCCTTTTCCTGAAAGAAGTCAACATTCCCGACAGCGTGACAAGCATCGGGAAAAATGCATTCCAAGGGTGCCTAAATCTGGAAACCATTACCCTTCCCAACAGTATCACAAAAATTGAAGATGAAACCTTCATCGGCAGCGGGCTTCTTAACATCACCATTCCCGATAGTGTAACGAGCATTGGGAAGAATGCATTCCAAGGCAGCTTCCTTAGAAGCATCACGATTGCAAACAGCGTCACGAGCATTGGCGATGGTGCGTTCAATTTTTGCACTGAGCTGAAAACTATTACGATTCCCAACATCGTGACAAGCATTGGACCTGCTATGTTCAAGCGCTGCTTATCCCTGAAAGAAGTCAACATTCCCGACAGCGTGACAAGTATCGGGGAAAATGCCTTCCAAGAGTGCGAAAATCTGCTAAGCATTACACTTCCCCCTTTCCTAACAAGCATAGGAGAAAATGTGTTTGAAGGCTGTACAAGCCTTGTGAATATTCACTTTACAGGTACTGTTGATCAATGGAATGCCATTTCCAAAGGAATATCTTGGAATTACAATGTTCCCGCAACAAAAGTGAAGTGTTCCAACGGAACTGTGAATCTGTAAATTTTCATAACAAAACTCCGCCGATCATCGGCGGAGTTTTGCTGTTTGTATCAACCCAAATTTTTAAAAAACGCGCGGACTTCGGCGGCTTTTCCGCAGGAATAAGAGCCCTCGGGGCATTTACCCTTGACGCAGCCGGGACCGGCGTTTGCGAACAATGTGGGGGCAACTTCCTTGACAAGGCGAAGCATTTCGGTGGCAAGCTCGCGGATTTCCCACTGCGCTCTCTGACAGCAACGCTGTGCGAAGAAGTTGTAAAGCGATCGAGCGTTCATGGTGACGATGATGCGCGTGTCGCAGGCGTTTGGCAGCACGAATCTTGCGTCCTCATTGGCTTTTTTGCCTGCGGCAAAGGCGGCGTCTTTTTCACTCATGCCGGCGGCGATGTTATCGGCGGTGTGCTTTTCTAAAAGAATTTGGCGGAGCTTATCGTACACCTCGGCGTCATGCGCCATTTCGGCAAGGAAAAGGGCTTCCGCCTCGGGAATGCCCGCGATCTCGGGCGGCATAATATAAGAAAAGCCTGCTTTTTCCACATATCTTTGACTCTGCACCGAATAGGAGGCAAGACGGTGGCGCGTGATTTGCGCGAGAAGCGCACGAGAAACGCCCTCAATACCGAAAGTAAAGCTGACGTGCTCAATCGGGCTTTCGTGACCGAGCGAGGCAAGATGCTCAATAAAGGCGGTGGTTTTTTCAGGTGTCAAGGCATCAAACAGACCTTGGATATCGCTTTTGGCATAGCAAAGCTTAGCGGCAGCTGCCACCACTTTTTCAGGCTCGGGTGTATGTGCGATCAGTTCAACTTTCATAACTAACTCCATTTGGTTTTTTTGTTTTCGTTTTGCTTGCTTTTTTCTTCGGTTCGGGAAGTTCCGGCTCAATTGCCGTAAACAATGCTGTCAAAAAATCGCGGTCATCCACCGCATCAACGCGAAGTAGTTTCTTTCTTCCGCCCTCACAGATAGAATCAAGTTCGGCGTTTGGCAACATCGCAAGCGCTGTCGGTGTGGGTTTGACGAGCAATCTGTCGTCACATACGTACGCAGCTATCTTGCCATGGTAATATAGGATGTATTCTCCCATCATCATACGGTGGCTGATGCCATCAAGACTTGAGAGCGAATCCAAAAGATAATACAGGTACTCCTGGTTGGTTGCCATGGCTACCTCTCCATAAACAGAATATCACTACTTCAATTTTACACGAATCGGCGAATAAAGTCAATCTTTTTTTCTTGACTTTGATAGGTTTAGATGATAAAATGAAGTGTATGTTGATATCAGTTTGGGAGTAATAGAATGAATAACAGCTTTTATGCTTTGATTTTCAGACAAAAATATATCAAGCGCTGGGGTTTGATGCGCAACTCGCGCGATGAATCACTTGCCGAGCACGCATCGGAAACGGCAATCTTAACCCACGCGCTTTGCACCATCGGTAACAAATATTTTGCAAAAGACTATGACACCGAGCGTGCGGTTACGTTGGCACTTTTTCACGATATCACCGAGGTCTATACAGGCGACCTTCCCACGCCGATCAAGTATTTTTCAAGCGAAATGCGCGACAATTATAAAATGATTGAAAAAAATGCGCAAGAAACGCTCCTTTCGCACTTGCCCGAGGAGCTTCGCCCCGATTACAGCGCGCTTCTTGATTCGGACGATGACCCCTTACACCGCCTTGTGAAAGCGGCGGATAAGCTTGCCGCGCTGATCAAGTGCATTGAAGAAGAAAAAAGCGGGAATCCTGAATTTTCCGCCGCCAAGACTTCTACCTTGCAGTCGCTTTCGGCAATGAAGCTCGAAGAAGCGGATTATTTTGTGGAGCATTTTCTGCCCGCCTTCTCGCTCACGCTTGACGAAATGCAGTCGTAAAGAAAGGACTTGCCATGAAAAAGATCGAACTACTTGCCCCGGCAGGCTCATATGAAGCACTTGTGGCGGCGGTGGAAAACGGCGCGGATGCGGTTTATTTCGGCACCTCTCTTTTCAACGCGCGTATGATGGCAAAGAATTTCTCTCGCGAGGATGTTGTGAGGGCTGTTACATACTGCCACGAAAAGGGCGTTCACGCTTTTGTGACCATGAACACTGCCATCACCGACCGCCAGATGAAGGACGCCTTAAACCAGGTGCAGTTTTTGTACGAGGCAGGTGTGGATGCGCTTATTGTTGCCGATCTTGGGCTTGCGGTGGAAATTCACAAAAGCTTGCCCGATTTCCCCTTGCACGCTTCCACCCAATGCTCGGCGCATAACGTGGATGGCGTGAAGTTTCTCAAAGAGATCGGTTTTTCGCGCGCGGTGGTGGCAAGAGAGCTTGACAAAGACAATCTTCGCACCCTTTGCGAACAATCGCCGATTGAAATTGAAGCCTTTGTCCACGGCGCGCTTTGCGTCTCGCAATCGGGACAATGTCTCTTTTCTTCCTTCCTCGGCGGCAGAAGCGGCAACCGCGGCGAATGCGCGCAGCCCTGCCGCATGATGTATAACGGCAAATATCCTTTGAGTCTCAAGGACCTCTCGCTTGCCGAGCATATTACCACTCTTGTGGAGATGGGTGTTGCTTCCTTGAAAATCGAAGGACGCATGAAAAGCCCCGATTATGTGGGCAGAGTGGTGCGTATCTTCCGCACGCTTCTTGACGAAAGGCGCAACGCCACCAAAGATGAAATGGCGTCTTTAGCCGAAATTTTCTCCCGTTCGGGCTTTACCGACGGTTATTTTGAAAAACAGATAGGCCCTTCGATGCTTGGTATTCGCACCGAGCGTGACCTTGCCGCAACGCGCCGTGCCGAAAAGCAGGGTGGGGTATTTGAGAACAAACGCGAGCCGATCACAATTCCCGAAAGAGTGAACAAAGTCGTGCTCAACCAAGCACCGATCGGCAAAAAGGGAAAAGCGGCATCGTCTGCGCGCTTTTATAACCCTGCCTGTCTTCCTGCTGATTACAAAGCGCGAGGCGTGGCAATTGCGTATTTACCGCTCGATGTTTTTGCCAAAGGCGCGGCAAACGGCGTTGTGCTTCCGCCTGTGATTTTTGACAGCGAGAGGGAAGCGGTGCTTGAAAAGCTGAAAAATGCCGTGAAAAACGGCGCTGTCCACGCGCTTGTTGGCAACGTGGGACATATTGCTCTTGCCAAAGAAGCGGGACTTATCCTGCACGGCGATTGGCGACTCAATATTATGTCTTCCTACACGGCTTCGATTTTTGATGCCATTATGGAAGATATCACGCTCTCGCCCGAGCTCATTTTGCCGCAGATCCGCGATATCCGTTTTGCTAAGAATGTGATCGTGTACGGCAGACAGATTTTGATGACGCTTGAAAAGCCTGTGGGTGCGCCTCAACTGACCGATCGCACCAAGGCTGTTTTTCCGATTTTAAGAGAAGGCGGACGGGACATTCTCGTCAATTCGGTACCCACTTACATGGCAGACAGAAAAGCCGAGCTTGCCAAAGCGGGGGAAATGGGCTACCATTTTCTCTTTACCACCGAGGGCAAGCAGGAAACTTTGAATATCCTTACCTCCTACGAAAAGGGATGGACAACCAAAAAGGCAGTACGCCGCATTAAGTAAAAAGGACAATGATTTATGACTAACGTAATGATACAAAAAATGAGAGCGTGCGCGAAGATTCCTGCGTATGCCACAGACGGCTCTGCGGCAGTTGACCTTTGCGCTGCCATTGAAGAAGAAATCACGCTTGCCCCGGGAGAAAGACGCTTGATCCCCACCGGGATTGCCATTTCGATTCCCAAAGGCACCGTGGCAATTCTTTCGGCAAGAAGCGGACTTTCCTACAAAAAAGGCATTGCCGCCGCCAACGGTATTGGCGTGATTGATTCGGACTACCGCGGAGAGATTTTCTTTTCCTCGGTAAATCTCTCGAATGAACCCTACACCGTCACCCCCGGTGAGAGAATCTGTCAGATGATGCTGATGCCGGTATTCGCCATGAATTTTACCGAGGTGGCTTCTCTTGACGAAACTTTGCGCGGCGCGGGCGGATTTGGTTCCACGGGAAACATTTAAAGGAGCAAAGTATGTTGATTCTTGCTTCACAATCGCCAAGACGCCGCGAGATGTTTGACCGTCTCGGGCTTGATTACAGGGCGCTCACATCAGACGCCGATGAAACAATCACCGAATCGCTCGCCCCTGCCGAGTATGTGAAAACGCTTGCTCTTCGCAAGGCAAAGGCACTTTCTTCTTCGGCAGACGATGTGATTGTTGCCGCCGATACGGTGGTGGCACTTGATCATGAAATTTACGGAAAACCGATTGACTATGCCGATGCGTTTCGCATGATTTCTGCTTTTTCGGGCAGAACGCATGAGGTCTATACCGCCTTTGCCATTGTGAAGGGCGAAAAAAGCTACGTCGAGGCAGTTGCCACGGCGGTGACCTTCCGCGCGCTGACTGATCAGGAGATTGATTATTATATAAAAAAAGAAGCACCCTACGACAAGGCGGGTGCTTACGGCATTCAGGAGCTTGCCGGTATTTTTGTGGAAAAGATCAATGGCAATTTTGACAACGTTGTGGGGCTGCCGCTTTGTCAGCTTGAAACTGCCTTGAAAAGAGAGTTTGGTATCACGCTGTTCTCTTTTGCCAAGACTTGATGGGTGATTTTTATGGACAAAAAACGCGTTCTTGCCATTGTGCAAAAACTCAAAGAGCTGTATCCCGACGCGGAATGCGCGCTCAAGTATGAGGGTGATCCGTGGCGGCTGCTCGTGATGGGCAGACTTTCGGCACAGTGTACCGATGCTCGAGTCAATTTGGTATGCGAAAAGCTGTTTGAAGCCTATCCCACCGCAAATGATATGGCAAAAGCCGAACCCTGTGACATTGAGCCCTATATATTCTCCTGCGGTCTTTATAAAACCAAGGCGCGTGACCTTGTGGGGGCATCGCGACTTCTTGTTGACAAATATGACGGCGTGTTGCCCGATACCATGGAAGCGCTTCTCACCTTTCCCGGGGTGGGGCGCAAGATTGCCAATTTGCTTCTTGGCGATATTTATCATAAGCCCGCTATCGTTGCCGACACACACTGCATTCGTATCAGTGTTCGTCTTGGACTTGTGCCGCAAAATGCCAAAACCCCCGAAAAGGTAGAAAAGGTGCTCAGCGGCATCATTCCGCCTGAAGAACAAAGCGATTTTTGCCACCGCATCGTGTGGTTTGGCAGAGAATACTGTCAGGCAAGAGGGAATGATTGCATCACCTGCCCCATGAATCCTCTTTGTGATAAGGTGTTGGGATAGAAAAAAAGACCTGCCACCATGTGACAGGTCTTGTACAAATGTAGCGTTACTGTTCTACCGGAATTGCTTCAAGGTTTTTCAGCTCTTCAAAATAGGCAGTCAGAACCGCATCGTTTAACTCATCTCTGAATTCGGAGTTAATGGGATGCGCAATATCGCGGTAGCTACCGTCGGGGTTTTTCTTGCTGGGCATAACGATAAAGTGCTTTTCTTTGGCGTAAATAACCTTGACGTCGTGCAAAGCAAGCTGATCGTCAAAGGTAACAGAGACAACTGCTTTCATGGGACTTTCGTCATCAAATACTTTTCTGATTTTGATGTCGGTGATTTTCATTGTAATTCTCCTTTGTTGTGAAAGTGTCCTAACGGAATTATTATACCCCCGATTGTTTTCTATAATTCTAACAAATTGAAAACAAACTGTAAACGGATTGTTACAGAAATGAAAATATTAAGCTTTTCCAATAAAACGAGAAAATCTTGTTGATTTCTTAATGGGAGTTATCTTTTATGAAGAACGAAATTTTGCAAAAAGCGAAAAAGCTGCATTTTGTGGGTATTGGCGGTATCAGTATGTCGAGCCTTGCGCTGCTCGCAAGGCGTGCGGGCTATTCCGTCACGGGATCAGACCGAAATGATTCCGCGCTTGTGGAAGAGTGCCGCAAGGCGGGATGCCAAATTACCCTCGGGCATTTTGCCGAGTCGGTGGAGGGGGCGGATGCCGTGATCTACACGGCGGCAGTATCGTTTGATTCGCCTGAACTCAAACGGGCAAGCGAGCTTTCGATTCCTTGTTTTTCGCGCGCGGAATTTCTTGGTGAAGTGATGCTTGCCTATCCTTGCCGCATTGGCATTTCGGGTACACACGGCAAAACCACAACCACCTCCATGACGGCGCATATTCTGATTGAAAACCAAAAAGACCCCACCGTGGCAAACGGCGCGGTGTCAGCGGCGCTTGGCGGTTCGGCGCTTCGTGTGGGCGGGGAAGACGTTTTTGTTTATGAAGCGTGCGAATACAAAGCATCGTTTCACAGCTTTTTTCCCACCGTGGCAATCATTACCAACGTGGAGCTTGACCACACCGACTATTATACCTCGCTTGACCATATCACCGATTCTTTCCGTACCTCGCTGAAGGATGCGGCGGTTGCCATTGTGAACGGTGACGATGAAAATGCTCTTGAAGCAGCAAGCGATTTTTCGGGGAGATTGGTGCGTTTTTCATTGAAAGACGAAACTGCCGACTATTTTGCCAAAGACATCGCTTTTATTGACGGCAGGGGCAGATTCACTCTTTGCCAAAACGGCAAGGATATATGCAAGGTTTCGCTTCCTATGATCGGGCATTTTAATATTGCCAACGCTTTGGCGGCACTTGCGGCTTCACATTGC
Source organism: Clostridia bacterium (assembly GCA_017532025.1). Lineage (GTDB taxonomy): Bacteria > Bacillota > Clostridia > Oscillospirales > CAG-272 > RGIG1993. The sequence continues at coordinate 35,329 of JAFXJX010000010.1, forward strand.
TGTGGTGTTTCGCTTGAAGCTGCGGCAGAATCTCTCAAAAGCTTTGGCGGCGCTGCCCGCCGCTTTGAACTCAAATTCAAGCAGAACGGCATTTGCGTATTTGACGATTACGCGCACCATCCGTCCGAAATTGCGGTAACGCTTGCGGGGGCGAAAAACACGGGAGCCAAACGCATCATTACCGTTTTCCAACCCCACACCTATTCGCGCACGCATGATCTTTTTGACGGTTTTGTGGGAGCGCTTTCGGCATCCGACATGGTGATTTTGCCCGACATTTACGCGGCAAGGGAGACTGACACGCTTGGCGTTTCGTCTGAAAAGCTTGCAAATGCCATCGGCGAGAAAGCTATGTATATGGAAAGCTTTGAAAAAATCGCCGCCTATCTTGCAAAAGAGGCAAGAGAAGGGGATCTTATTCTCACGATGGGCGCGGGAGATGTGTATAAAATCGGAAATCTTTTGAAAGAAGCCCTTGCAAAATAAGAAAGAATCGGTTACAATAGAAAAAATAGCTATTTTGTATGCAGTTGTTCGTTTATTGCGCGATGACTGTATAAAGCCTCCCTCCGAGAGGGAGGTGGATTTTGCGAAGCAAAAGACGGAAGGAGATTTGCGTGACTGTAAGGTTGGGTTAACTTTATTGTAGCGCCCTCTCCCTCACCCGCTATCGCGGGAGCTCCCTCCCGGAGGGAGCCTCAATAACAACGCTGATATCACGATTATCGTGAAAAGGAAAAATGAAGAGGTACACAAATGGCAGTAATTTTAAGAGGCATGACGCGTGACGGCTCGGCACAGATCTTGGTCATCAATTCCAAAGACATTGTGAACGAGGCAATTCGCATTCATCATACATCCCCCACCGCAACGGCGGCACTTGGCAGAGTTTTAACCGCTACGTCTTTGATGGGTACAACCTTAAAAAATAAGGGCAACTCTCTTTCGGTCAACTTCCGCGGTGACGGTCCTTGCGGTCACGTGCTTGCGGTGACTGACTATCTTGGCAACGTGAGAGGCTACATTCAGAATCCCGATGTGGATCTTCCCCTGAATGCCAAGGGCAAGCTTGATGTTGGCGGCGCTGTGGGCAGAGGTCCGCTTCATGTGATCAAGGACGTGGGCGAAAAAGAGCCGTATATCGGCATTACCAATATTGTAACCGGCGAAATTGGCGACGATATCACCGCTTACTATGCCGAAAGCGAACAGATTCCCTCGCTTTGTGCGCTTGGCGTTTTGGTTGGTCGCGACGGCAACTGTCAGGCGGCAGGCGGCGTGATGATTCAGCTTTTGCCCTTTGCCGATGAAGGTACTGTGGCAAAGATCGAAGCCAATGCCGCAAAGCTTTCGAGGATCTCGCATCTCTTTGACGAGGGTCTTTCCAACAAGGAAATTGCCGACATTGCGCTTGAAGGCATTGAATACGACCTATTTGACGAAATTGATGTGGGCTATGTTTGCACCTGCTCGCGTGAAAGAGTGGGCAGAGCGCTTCTCTCGCTCTCGCCTTACGAGCTTTTCAAGATCCTTTCGGAAGAAAAGGTGATGAAAGTCAACTGCCACTTCTGCGATAAAGTCTATTCCTTTGACGGTAACGACATCGAACAGCTCCGCGAGGCTGCCAAAAAAGAAGCCGAAGAACAGAATGAATAAATGAAATCCGTACAGAGTGAACGCTTTGTACGGATTTTTTGATGTGTATCCAACCGGTAGGGGTCGGCGCCCTCGACGACCCGAAAAGCAAACAAATATTGATAAATTGTAATGGATTGTTCTCGGGTCGTCGAGGGCGCCGACCCCTACCGCCGTTTCGTCCATTTATACAATCACGTGTAGGGTTTATTTGATTTTTAGTATGAACGCATGGAAGTAGGGAGCAAGTGTACAGCGCTACCTGCGTTCGTTTGTTTGGTAAGCGCGTTTGGAGTGAAACGATCACAAACTCTTGACAAAAAATGCAAATCTCGGTATAATAACAATGGAATTTTATGATCAAAGCGCTTTTGCTTTGATGAAAGGATAAAGATATGTCTTATTTTGCGGGAAAGATTGATATTGCCGTGATTGGCGCAGGTCACGCAGGCATTGAAGCGGCGCTGGCTGCGGCGCGGCTTGGGCTTACGACTGTGATCTTTACCACCAATCTTGACGCGGTGGGCAACATGCCCTGCAACCCCTCGATTGGCGGCACGGGCAAGGGACATCTTGTGTTTGAAATTGATGCTTTGGGCGGCGAAATGGGCTATGCCGCCGACCTTGTAACCCTGCAATCCCGTACCTTGAACCTCGGTAAAGGGCCTGCTGTGCATTCCAAGCGCGTGTAGGCAGACCGTCTTGTTTACCGCAACATCATGAAAAAAACGCTCGAGAATACCCCGAATCTCACACTTCGCCAGGCGGAGATCACCGATATTCTCTTTGACGAAATTGACGGCAAAAAACAGGTGCGCGCGGTGGTGACAGCACTCGGCGCCGAGTGGCAGACAAAGGCTGTGATCATTGCGGCAGGCACCTTTCTTTCCTCGCGCACCATCACGGGCGAGGCGATTGCCGAATCAGGTCCCGATGCCATGATTGCGGCAAAAGAACTTTCGGGTGCTTTACAGCGTGAGGGTATCCGTCTGATGCGCTTTAAGACCGGCACACCCCCTCGCATCCATGCCGACAGCATTGATTATACCTCTCTTGAATTCCAAGAGGGCGAGGACTACATCACGCCCTTTTCCGCACGCACCGATGAAGCGCGTTTTGCGGGGATGCCGCAAATGCCTTGCCATATTGCCTACACAAACGAAAAAACACACGAGATCATTCGCAACAACATCCACCGCTCGCCGCTTTATTCGGGCGTGATTCAAGGGGTTGGACCGCGCTACTGCCCGAGCATTGAAGACAAAGTGATGCGCTTTGCCGACAAGAACCGCCATCAGCTTTTTGTGGAGCCTTGCGGCGCGGACACCAAGGAAATTTACTTACAGGGCTTTTCATCCTCGCTTCCCGAAGAGGTGCAGATCGAAATGCTCCATTCGATCAAGGGCTTTGAAAATGCCGTGACGATGCGCTCCGCTTATGCGATCGAATATGACTGTGCCGACCCTACACAGATGTATCCCACCTTGGAATTCAAGGACTATGCCGGTCTTTACGGGGCAGGGCAGTTCAATGGTTCATCGGGTTATGAAGAAGCCGCCGCACAAGGCCTTGTGGCAGGCATCAACGCATCCCTTAAAATCAAGGGGGAAGAGCCAATGGTGCTGACCCGCAATTCGTCTTATATCGGCACGCTGATCGACGATCTTGTAACCAAGGGTACAAACGAGCCTTACCGCATTATGACCTCGCGCAGTGAATACCGTCTGCTTCTCCGTCAGGACAATGCTGATGCGCGTCTTACTCCCATCGGCTACCGCGTGGGTCTTGTTGACAAGGCGCACTTTGATGCGTTTGAAGCCAAGCAGAAGCGCATTGCCGAGGAGATTGCGCGTGCCGAGCGCACCTTTATCCCACCGAGTGATACGGCAAACGCGATTATGGCAGAAAATGAACTGCCGCCGCTGACCACAGGTATTTCGCTTGCCGATCTGATCCGCAGACCCACCTTGAATTATGAAAAGCTCGCACCACTTGACAAAGATCGACCGATTCTCAGCCATGCCGAAGCTTATTCCGCCGAGGTTGCGATCAAATACGAGGGCTACATCAAGCGTCAGCTTGCCGAGGTCAAGCGCCGCGAAAAACTTGACGATATGAAGCTGCCGGAGGATATCGATTACGATGCCATTCCCGGCATCCGCATCGAAGCACGTCAGAAGCTGAAAGCCATCCGCCCGATGAATGTGGGTGCGGCATCGCGCATTTCGGGCGTTTCGCCTGCCGATATCTCGGTGCTTCTCATTTACCTTGCCAAATAATGCGTGAAAAAAGGATTTTTATGAACGATACGCTTTCTATCATCCAAAACGTTTTTGCCGAGTGCGGTATCCCGCAATATGCTGACGGCGAAAAGGGCGAAAAATTTGCGATTCTTTTTGAGGAACTGATTGCTTTTAACAGCATCACCAATGTAACCGCTATCACCGAGTGCGAAGACGTGGCACTGCGCCATTTTGCCGACTCTTTGACAGCTGTGGACAAGATCCCCGTGGGCGCTTCTGTCATCGATGTGGGCTGCGGTGGCGGTTTTCCCACCCTGCCGCTTGCGATTGTGCGGCCTGATCTTGCCATTACGGCACTTGACTCCACCGCCAAAAAGCTTGTGTTTGTGGAGAGTATGGCAAAGAAGCTGTCTTTGGACGTGAAAACCCTTGCCGCGCGCGCCGAGGAGATTCCCGAATGCCGCGAAAGCTTTGATGTTGCCACCTCGCGAGCCGTTGCCCGCATGAACCTACTCACCGAGCTGTGTTTGCCGCTTGTCAAAGTGGGCGGTTTGTTTGTTGCCATGAAGGGTGCTTCGGGCAGGGAAGAACTCGCCGAGGCGGAAAACGGCATCGTAAAGCTTGGTGGCAAGGTAACTGATGTGGATGCGTTTACCTTGCAATCGGCAGGGGAGAGAGTGATCATCACAGTGGAAAAGATTTCCCAAACGCCGCCTGCCTACCCTCGCCCCTGGGGCAAGATCAAAAAAAAGCCGTTATAAAACAAAAACCTGTAACCGTAATGGGTTACAGGTTTTTTGTTTGGAAATCAACTTGAGAATTCATGTGCTTTTATGTATTCAATGAAGCTTTTTAAGCTTTTGGAGATCCATTTATTTTTGTGATAGATGAGCTGCTTCCAGATTTCAATATTCATGTCGCAGACGTCAAGATAACACAACTCGCCCGATTCGATCAGATCTTTGGTAACAAAATCAGGCAAGTAGGAGATCATATTGCTTTTCGCAAGAAGTCGGGTGATGATATCGGTACGTCCGATTTCAAGAACAGGGGTAATATCGAGGGATTGTTTGGCAAGCTCTTTGTCGAACACGCGGCGATAGCCTTGCCCGTATTCTGTTAAGATAAAAGGCTCGTTGATAATGTCTTGCATCTTAAGATTCTTTTTGCCTGCAAAATGAGACTTGGCGTTTGTAACAAAATGCATGGGGAGAGCTTCTTCCTTGGCAATGATATAATCCTTGCGGTAGGAATGGCTGTCGAGGGTGATGATGGCGTCGGCTTCGTTGTGGTCGAGCATATCAAACATCACCGAGGTATCGGCGTTGGTAATTTTGATTTTGATGTTGGGATATTGATTGTGAAAATCAATATAGCAGGAGTCAAGCATCTCCTCGCACACCGAGTCGGGGGTTACGATATGAATATTCCCGCTGTAAGTGGATTCTTTGGCTATGTTTTCCTTGAATTCCTCTGTGAGTGCATGAACCCTGTGGGCATAGGAAACAAGCTCGTGCCCTCTTTCGGTCAATGTGATGGTATGATTGACACGCTCGAACAAAAGGCAACCAAGCTCCTCTTCAAGCTGTTTGATCTGAAAGGAAATGGTGGATTGTGAGTATCCGAGCTGTTCTGCCGCTTTTGTGAAGCTGCCAAGCTCCGCAACGTGAATAAACGAGATTAAATTTCTGAGTTCCATACGTCTTCTCCATTATCGAAAAAATCGATGGTTATCATGCAAACCATTCGCTTGACTAATGTTCAAGTGCATTATATAATAAAGACACGCAAAAAACAAGGGATTGAAACATATTTTTTTGAAAAGCATCAAGAACAGACAATGGGAGGTATTTCAAAATGACAGATGCACAGCTTTACACGGTCGTTGCTCTTGTGGCTTACGCTTTGGCAATGACTTTGATCGGCATTATCAGCTACAGCAGATCCAAAACGCTTGACGGATTTCTGATCGGCGGAAGAAAGATCGGCGCTTGGTCCACCGCGTTCGCTTACGGTACAACCTATTTCTCAGCCGTTGTTTTTGTGGGCTATGCGGGACAGCACGGATGGAATATCGGTCTTGGCGCTATTTGGATCGGCATTGGAAACGCTATCCTCGGTTGTCTGATTTCTTGGCTGTTGTTGTCTAACAAAACCAGAAAGATGACCAAGAAGCTGAACGCTCGAACCATGCCCGACTATTTTGAAAAGAGATACGCATCCAAGGGCATGAAAATTCTCGCTGCCGTCATTATTTTTGTTTTCCTGGTTCCTTATTCCGCCGCTGTTTACAAGGGCCTTGGCGCGTTGTTCAGCGCTGTGTTCCCAAGTGTGGAAACTTGGGTGTGGATGCTCATCATTGCCGTTCTCACAGGCGTTTACCTCGTTGCAGGCGGATATATTGCTACCTCCTACACCAATCTTGTGCAGGGTGTGATTATGATTGTGGGCGTTGTTTGCCTGGTGGTGGCTGTTCTTTCGCACGATTCGGTTGGCGGTATTTCGGGTCTTGTTGAAAATCTTTCGAATTTTCAATCGGCTTCGGGCGATCCGAATCCGGTTACAGGTTCACAACTGACCGATATCTTCGGCGGCTCGTCCTTTAAGTTCCTTTGCTTTAATATTTTGCTCACAAGCTTTGGTACTTGGGGTCTTCCCCAAATGGTTGGCAAGTTTTATGCCATCAAGGACACCAAAGCAATCAAACGCGGTACTATCATCTCCACGATCTTTTGTGTTGTGATCGGTTGCGGCGCTTACCTCATCGGAAGCACATCGCGATTGATTCTTGGCGGTACTCTCCCCGAGGGCGGTATTGATGCGGTAATTCCTACTGTATTGATGGAGGTGCTTGGTAACGGAACGCTTGGCGTGATTCTTTTGGCAATCGTTATGGTATTGCTTCTCTCTGCCTCGATGTCCACACTGCAATCGGTTGTTCTGACATCGGCTTCTGCTGTTGCGGTTGACTTGATTCCTGCTGTCAGCAAAAAAGAAATCACCTCGAAGAACCAGGTGCTTCTTACCCGCGTACTTTGCCTTGCGTTTGTGGCTTGCTCGTTCATCTTTGCCACACAGAATATTCCAATTATCGTCAGTCTGATGTCTTTCTCTTGGGGTATCGTTTCGGGTTGCTTCATCGGCCCGTATGTTTGGGGACTTTTCTCCAAAAAGATCACCAAGATTGGCGCGTATGCGGGTGTTCTTTCGGGTCTTTTGACGGTGGGCGGTACCACACTTGTGATCTCGCTGACATCCGGCTTTTCTGCGGCAGCTTCCAAATCTCCCGAAATGGGCGTGACAGCGATGGCAATTTCGTTTGTTGTTGTGCCTTTGGTCAGCCTGCTTACCAAAAACAAACCGGAAGAACAGAAGCGCGTGGAAGAAATCTTTGCTTGCTACAAGGAAGAATAAGAAATACAGATAAAAAATTTTTGAAATAAGATATTTTTTCGCAAAAACTCTTGACATGTAAAAAAAACAGTGATATAATTCGGGTGTTAAATGCAATGAGCAGAAATTAGTAGGTCGGAAAGATCCTTGAGAGAGTTGCCGGTTGGTGCGAGGCAAAGGTGGCGTCCTTCTCGAATTCATTCTGTTAGCAGTGCGCTGAATCGGAGAGATCCGTAGTAGGATGCAACGGGTGTTCCCGTTACAGAACTAAGGTATGCTTGTACCTAAAAAGGTCTCCGCTGTGAGGTGGGGGCGAACTGAGGTGGTACCACGGGATATTTTTCTCGTCCTCTGTATTCTCAATCGGAATGCAGAGGACGTTTTTTTGTTCTTTCACTCCGAACACAAAAGCTTAAAAACAGAAAGGATGAAACCAAATGGAACAGAATTACTTCCAAAAAGAAATTGAAACCATGTCACGCGAGGACATGAAACAGCTTCAGTCTGAAAAACTTGTTAAGCAGGTCAAGCACGTTTATGAAAACGTTCCCTATTACCGCGATCTCATGGATAAAAAAGGGGTATCCCCTGACGATATCCAGTCGATCGATGACCTCCACAAGCTTCCGTTTTTGTCCAAAGCGGATCTTCGCGATGCGTACCCTTACGGCCTTTTGGCAAAGCCTCTTGAGGACTGTGTGCGTATTCAATCAACATCGGGCACAACAGGCCGCCGTGTGGTTGCGTTCTATACACAAAAAGATATTGATCTGTGGGAAGACTGCTGCGCGCGTGCCATTACGGCGGTAGGCGGCACCAAAAAAGACGTTTGCCAGGTGGCATACGGTTACGGACTCTTTACGGGTGGCCCCGGTCTTAACGGCGGCTCGCATAAGGTTGGATGCCTGACGCTGCCTCTTTCTTCGGGTAACACCGAGCGTCAGATTCAGTTCATGACCGATCTTTCCGCAACCATTCTCTGCTGCACTCCCTCTTATGCGGCATATCTCGGCGAAAGCTTGAAGGAAATGGGCTATACACCGGAAACCATTCCGCTGAAAGCCGGTATCTTTGGTGCTGAGCCTTGGACCGAAGAAATGCGCAAGAGCATTGAGGCAACGCTTGGCATCAAGGCGTATGATATTTACGGCTTGACCGAAACCACAGGCCCCGGTGTTTCGTTTGAGTGCAGCGAGCAGACAGGTATGCACGTGAACGAAGACCACTTCTATGCCGAAATCATCAATCCCGATACGGGCGAAGTGCTTCCCGAGGGAGAAAAAGGTGAGCTTGTGTTCACATCCCTTGACAAAGAAGCTTTCCCACTGCTTCGTTACCGCACCCGTGATATCTGCGTTCTCTCTCGCAAGAAATGCTCTTGCGGCAGAACGCTCGTTAAGATGGCAAAGCCGATGGGCAGAACCGACGATATGCTGATCATTCGCGGCGTTAACGTCTTCCCCAGCCAGATCGAAACCGTTCTTCTGAAGGAGGGCTATGAACCCAACTATCAGATCGTGGTTGACCGTGTGAAGAACAACGATACCTTTGATGTTAACGTAGAAATGACACCTGAAATGTTCACCGATAAAGTGAGCGAAATTATTTCAATGGAAAAAGCGCTTGCCGGTGCCATGAAGACCATGCTCGGCATTAACCCGTCTGTGCATCTCGTTCCGCCCAAGACCATTGCACGAAGCGAAGGTAAGGCTGTTCGTGTGGTTGACAAACGCAAACTGATCTAAGAAAGGGGTACTTGAAAATGGCTATTAAGCAATTAACCGTATTCGTTGAAAACAAAAAGGGAACTGTTGTGTCGGTGACTGACATTCTTTCTAAAAACAACATCAATTTGAGAGCGCTTTCGATTGCCGAAACACAGGATTTCGGTATCCTTCGTCTGATTGTCAGCGACGAGGTTGCCGCAGAAAAGGTGCTTTCGGAAAACGGATATCTGATCAAAGTGGTGGATACCGTGGGCGTGAAGATTGGCGATCAGCCCGGTAAGCTTACAGCGGCTTTGAATGTGCTTGACAAGGCAGATATCAATGTGGAATATCTCTATGCTTTTATGGCGCGCACCGAGAAGCACGCGTACGTTGTACTCAGAGTGGAGGACAATGCTGCCGCAGAAGCTGCACTTGTAGAAGCAGGCTTCCACATGATCTCCGAAGCGGACATCAAAAAGCTTTGATTCTTGTAAACAATTTGTGAACTTTAGCAAAAAGGTTGCAAAAAAAGAATCCCTGTGCTATAATGTGAAATGCTTGCGGAGAAATGCGAGCAGAAAACAGTGATCGACGGCTCGGCTTACGGGTGAATGTCACCTGCCGTTTGCTGTGCTGTACGAAATATATTTTTATGAGGTGAACACCATGCTGGAAAAAGAAGTAAAGCAGCAAATCATCGTTGACAACGCTACACACGAAGGAGATACCGGTTCTCCCGAGGTACAGATCGCTATTCTCACCAAGAGAATTGCTGACCTCACCGAGCATCTGAAGAAGAACCCCCACGACAACCACAGCCGTCGCGGTCTTTTCAAGATGGTTGGTAAGAGAAAGAACTTCCTCAACTACCTGATGAAGAAGGATATCGAGCGCTACCGTGCCATCGTTGCCAAGCTCGGACTCAGAAAGTAATAACAAAAAAGGGCGTGCATTTTTCCTTGATACGATGTACGCCCTTTTCTGCGATTACGCCCCACCCATGTAACCTGCGCGGAGTGCCGCTTGAATATGAATAATGAATGCCCGTGGCAGAAGCCTGCCCGTCTTTCATGGGTTCGGACAGAAGTTTAAGTATTTGAACAAGAGTCCGAGAGCGTTCACTATTCACTATTCATGGCGGCTCCGACACATATTAAAAAAATGGAGGATTAAACCATGTTTGAGAATTTCAAAGTCTTTAAGACCGAAATTGCCGGCAGACCCCTTGTGGTAGAAACCGGCAAAGTAGCAGGCCTTGCTAACGGTTCTGCTCTTGTTCGCTACGGCGAAACATCCATCCTTGCCACTGCCACTGCTTCGGCAAAGCCGAGAGACGGCATTGACTTTTTGCCCCTTTCGGTTGACTTCGACGAGCGTCTTTACGCTGTTGGCAGAATCCCCGGCGGTTTCCTTCGCCGCGAAGGCCGTCCTTCCGAAAAGGCAATTCTGACCTCGCGCGTGATCGACAGACCGATCCGTCCCCTTTTCCCCAAGGACCTGCGCAACGACGTTGCCATCAACCTTCTCGTTCTCAGCGTTGATAACGACTGCGCTCCCGAAGTGGTTGGTATGCTCGGCGCATCGATCGCCCTTTCGATTTCCGACATTCCGTGGAATGGCCCGATCGCAGGCGTTCACGTCGGCCTTGTTGACGGCGAGCTTGTGATCAACCCCACCAGCGAACAGCGCGAAAAGAGCGCACTTCAGCTCACCGTTGCCGCTTCTGAAAAGAAAGTGGTTATGATCGAAGCAGGCGCTAACGAAGTGGATGACGACACCATGTTCGACGCTATTATGCTTGCTCACGAAGAAGCGAAGAAGCTTTGCGCCTTCATCAACGGAATCGTTGCTGAAATCGGCAAGCCCAAATTCAGCTATCCTTCTTGCGAGCTTGACCACGATATGTTCGATGAGATCTTCGCATTCTGCGAAAAGGATCTTATGTTTGCTCTTGATACCGACGACAAGACAATCCGCGATGCCAGAATGCAGCCCATTCAGGACGCGATCGTTGAGAAGTTCTCCGAAAAGTACGAAGACCTTTCCACACTTCTTCCCGAGCTTGTTTACAAGATGCAGAAGAAGGTTGTTCGCCGTTGGCTTTTGGAAGACGGCAAGCGTGTTGACGGCAGACGTCTTGACGAAATCCGTCCTCTTGCCGCTGAAGTTGATCTTCTGCCCAGAGTTCACGGTAGCGGTCTGTTCACCAGAGGTCAGACTCAGGTTCTGACCGTGGCAACCCTCGGTACCATCAAGGATGCACAGCTGCTCGATACCATCGATGAAGAAGAATCGAAGCGCTATATGCACCACTACAATATGCCCGGCTTCTCCACCGGTGAAGCTAAGTCCACCCGTTCTCCCGGCAGACGTGAAATCGGTCACGGCGCGCTGGCTGAACGCTCGCTCCTCCCCGTTCTTCCTTCGATCGAAGAATTCCCCTACGCCATCCGTTGCGTATCTGAGGTTGTTTCCTCCAACGGTTCGACCTCGCAGGCTTCTGTTTGCGGCTCGACTCTTGCTCTTATGGCAGCAGGCGTTCCGATCACTGCTCCGGTTGCCGGTATCTCTTGCGGCTTGATCACCGAAGGCGACAGATGGATGACCATGATTGACATTCAGGGCGTGGAAGACTTCTATGGCGATATGGACTTTAAGGTGGCAGGTACACACAAGGGTATCACTTCGATTCAGATGGACTTGAAGATCGACGGTCTGACACCTGAAATCATCAAGGAAGCGCTTGCTGTGACCCACAAGGGTAGAGATTATATCATCGACGATATCATCCTCAAGGCAATCCCCGCGCCTCGCGAAGACGTGAACGAATACGCACCCAAGATGATCACCATGCACATCAAGCCCGAAAAGATCCGCGAAGTGATCGGTAAGGGCGGCGAAGTGATTCAGAAGATCTGTGCAGACACAGGCGCTAAGATTGATATCGAAGACGACGGCACCGTTTACGTTGCCGCCGTGAACCGCGACAGCGGTCTTGCCGCTAAGGCAATGATCGACGCCATCTGCTTCGAGCCCGAAGAAGGCGCTGTTTACACCGGTAAAGTAACCCGCATCATTCCGATCGGCGCATTTGTGGAATTTGCTCCCGGCAAGGAAGGTATGTGCCACATCAAGGATCTTTCCAACAAGTTTGTGGAAAAGGTTGAAGATGTTGTAAACGAAGGTGATGAACTCACCGTTAAGTTCCTCGGCATCGACGAAAAGGGCAGATACAACCTTTCCGCCAAGGCTCTTCTTCCCAAGCTTTCGGATGAAGAAGCAGGCAGACCTCCCAGAGCCCCCAGAGCTGACCGCCCCGAAAAGAGCGATCGCCCCAGAAAGCCTTTCTTCAAGAAAGACAATAAGTAATAGATAAAAACCCTGTTGCAATTGAACTGCCCCAATTTGTACGGACAGCACAAAAGCCCCCCTGTGGATATATAATTAAGACTAAGAAACGAAC
>JAFXJX010000011.1 GCA_017532025.1 Clostridia bacterium
CTTTGCCTGCTCTCGCCACTTGCTTGGAGTGTACGGCACGTGGGCATAAGTCTTGCGAATTTCGGGCTTTGTTGCCCACCTCGCAGTACCGTGCTGACCATCACCAACAGTCTTGCTTTTGATGTGGTTAAGGTTATACACATACGCAAGAAGGGTTACACCTCCGAGCGTACACGCCATCGCCGCCGCTATGATTATGAGAGTCGTAATTCCTGACACGGCGTATCCTCCTGTTCTTCGGTTGGCTCACCATCATCGGGCAATAATAAATCCTCGTTCCAATCTTTGTGGATTGGCACGAGGACTTCGTGTTTTATTCCCATTTCTGTGAGCTTGTCTTGGATTCTTTTTGTTGCCTTTTTGCCACCGTCATCATTGTCGAGGCAGAGGGCAATATCTTTGATATTGGGGTTATCTTTCATCATCTGAAACATGACACGGTCGCCCACTCCACAACAGGATGCATAGCTGTGCTGTTGCCATCCTTCCTTGTGCATTGAAATGAACGACAGCATATCTATGGGAGCTTCGAAGAGGAACAGCTTTTCACTTTGTCCATGCCAATGGAAGCTGTATTCGGGTGCGCTGTTTGGAGAGTTTCCACGATAGGTTGACTCCGATCCTGTTCCACGGTATGTGGCGTGCTTTGCCGTTCCATTTTTATCGAAGCCTACGAACACAGCGTTGTGATAGTCAGCGGATTCATACACCATGCCTTTTCTCGCAAAGGCATTGAGGACATCTTTGTCGATGCCACGCCTTGTGAGAAGGTATGCGTATGCTCTGCGCATATTATCATTTCGCTTGGGGAGTTCGAGAGGTCCGGGCGGTTTTCTTTCAATAGGGGGCGAGGTAGAGAGCGTTCCAAGTGTACCGCCGAGCAGATATTCCATAGCTTCGGGATAACTTTTGCCCATGAACCTTTGCACGAAGTCTACTGCGTTGCCGCCTGTTTGTTCGTACTGATGAAACCACAGATTACCACGGATGGTGACCTTTTGGTAGCCGTCCATCCATTCGTATTCAGAGCCTGCTCGTTTGACTTTTTCGCCTTGTCTGTGAAGCAGATCGACGATGTCTGTTGAGCGTGCTTGCTCCTTCTGTGCTTCGGTATAGTGGGTGTATTTGCTTGACATTTAGTCCTCCTTTGGTTTATTCGAGTTTGAGTCCTTGTGCTTGCTTTTTCTCATCGATCTGTCTGCGGAGCTTGCGGTCTATAATACCTCTGCCACCGTTCTTGTTATCGATCTTATCTTGGATTACTCTTGAGAGATGTCGGAAGAGGCGGAACACTCCCATGCCTGCAGACCAGCTACGGTTCGATGCTACGGATTGCTGTAAATTTTCGGCGTATTTATTACCGTTCTCGGCAGATGCTTTTAGATATTCCATCGCCTTGTCATAATCTTTAGGGATTTCCTTCCCGAATAGATACAGCTTTCCAAGTTGGAACTGTGCGAAGTCGTTTCCTTGCTCGGCTGCGATTTCAAAGTATCGGATTGCTTTTTTTACATCCTTAACAGTTTCGTCTGTCAACAAAATCTTGCCTGCAAGATATGCCGCATAAGAGTTTCCTTTTTCTGCGGATTTTTCAAGATATTCAAGCGCTTTTGTCAGATCCTTCTCGATCAATCTTCCTTCATACAGTAGTTTTCCGAACAGATATTCTGCAGGGGCAAAGCCTTTATCGGCTGATCCTTTCAATCGCTTGAAGGCTTCGAGAATATCAAAGGGGACGAGTTCTCCCGATAGCATCGCTTTAGCGATGGCATAAGAAGCATACTTGTTTCCTTGATCGGATGACCGTTTGAGAAGCTCCATTGCTTTTTCCAAATCCTGATCGACATCCTCTCCTTTGAGGTAGAGCTTACCGAGCAGGTATTCGGCGTATTGATTTTTTTCTTCTGCAGCTTCCTCCAACCATCGAAGTGCGTATCCGATATTCTTCGGGAAGTGTTCACCCGACAGGAAGAGTTTTCCGAGCTGATATTTTGCAACTCCGCATCCAAGTTTTGCGGACTCCATAAGCAAATCAAGAGCTTTTTGGGGATCGTATTTTTCACTTTTTCGATTAAGCATTTCTTTTGCCGATCTATAAAGCTCCCATTTGTTTTTGGGAAATTCCGATTCTTCCGATTCTGCTTCTTCATCGTCGGGTTCGATGTCAATAGGATCATCGGGGCTTGGCTCTTGAACTATATCTCTTTCAAGCATCAAGTTTAGAACCTCTTTGATTACCGCATTACGCACAGTTTTGAATTCGGGATTCTTTGACAGAGGAATTCTTTCGGGCATGATATCGGTATAAGTTCTAATGACATCTTCCTTTTTCTCATACCACAGGTCATAGAGCCGAGAGATACGCTCGTCGGATGCTATCTCGTCAACAATTGCATCGACAAGATTTCTCATTCTTTCATTCAGATAACCGTATTGTGCTTTGCCTTTATGATGTTCCATCTTTTTCGCAAGCTCGGTGAGCAATTCTTCGACTCTTGCGTTTTCATAACTGCCCTCATTGATTTTTCGAATGATTTCTTCAAGCACCTCTCGGCTTTCGCTTCGCAGAGCATCTCTGTGTTGAGTTTGCTCTTGATAGATGTTGATTCGATCTTGAGCGAATACATCGGTCGCAAGAATTCTTCGCAAATTATCCACACCTTTTTTCGTAAGGAAACCTTCATTCTCCACGGTGGAGTATAGCAACATATGCACGTGGGGATGGTGGCTTTCATTATGAAAGGCTGCATACCAATGCAGATTCTCCAAAGGGATTTTAAGATTTTCTGCGAAGTCTACCGCATGGCTACGGAGCATATCTCTCCATCGTTCTCCTGTGTTAAAAGAGAGCCGCTCGGCATCTTCTCTGCGTAAAGAAATAATGCAGGTCCAGATGTTTCCTTCATGTTGATTTAATTCTGCGGAGACATCATCGAGCTTTACAACGACACCATCGTCGGTAAACAAACCGTGCGTTCCGAATTTTTCAACACGAGGTCGTGTAGCAATATAATCGGCGTAGGTTTTGTTTTGCATGATTTCGTGAGCGTGATCTTCAATAGCTCTCGTAATAAATTCGGTTGCATTGCCGAGGTTTGGTTCTGCCTGATAGTCATCGTATTCGTGCATCTCTTTTGCATCGGGAAAGTCACGAAGGATTTTCGCAATAATATCCGCTTGCTTTTGAGTACGAGGAGCGAGTTTGAATGACTCATCAATTTTTTCAACTCCATCTCGTCTTGCAATATATTTTGCGTAACCGCCGGGATTTCTTTTTGCCTGTCCTTTCAGATAACCGAACTTGGTAATCAGCTTTGCCATGGCTTATCACTTCAGAGACCTTACAACATCATCGAAGGTGATGAGACCGTTAGACCTTTTTACTTGTTCTACACAGTATCCGCGCAATTCAGCGAGCATAGATTCTTCGAGTTTGAACTCTGATGCGAGAATATTCATCATCATGTTCATCTCAACAACCATCTTGAAGAGGATGGTGTTCTGTCGATTGGTGCTTTCACCTACGATACTCTTTATCGTTGATGTCAGAACATTCGGCAGGTAGTACCTGTTTTCTTTGCTCGACAGATAGCCCATATAGAACTCCAAAGCCTTTTCAATGAATTCGCTCTTGGATTCGCAATTGTCGGCTTGTCGCAAACTCTCAATGCGCTCAATGAGCGAAGGTTTCAGCCATATTGTGAGCTGCTGTTTTCTTTCTTTTCTGTTTGATTCTTTTTCTGCCATTTTTCCTCCTTTGAGGTATTACTACCTCGCAAATTTTCTTTAATTCTTAAGGGGTTTTCGTGGTTACCACCTCGGTTTGTTGGCGAAATCGCAAAAGACCAACTCGTCTTTTTTGCAGGGTGGGTAAGCCCAAAATCCCTTGTGCGGTCGGCGTTGCCGTCCGCTGTGAGCCGAGGCGAAGGTGGTTTACCACCTCGACTCTTTCTCCTGCTTGATTTTCGACAGGCGAAAATCGAAGGTTTCAGCGTTCCATCGTTGCTTTTGACATCGTCCGTCTTTTGCGTTTTTTTGCCTTGTTTTTTTCATTCGTGGGTTCTTGCTCGCCGTTGCCCTCAAAATCGCAACACGGGGCGTTTTTGGCGGTCTGCGGTGGTCATTCGCTTGGCTTGTCTATCGGGGATATGACTTTGCCA
>JAFXJX010000012.1 GCA_017532025.1 Clostridia bacterium
AGGGATCTACAACAAGTAGAGTTGCATATCGCCCGAGATCCGACCGCGTGTGCGGTCGCCCTGCGGGTTTTGGCTACGCTACGCTTCGCTCAAGATGACACGGGCGAGCGCATCCGACGGGTGCGCCGTTTTGGTTTGATGGGGATTGGCAATCAAATACTGTGAGCGAAAAAGGGTTGATTTTCTTCTGGAAATGGTATAAAATAGAGTTAAGAATGAAAAAGGAGGTGCCGTATGAAGCTCATCATTGCCGAAAAGCCGAGTCTTGCCCGCAACATTGCCGATGCGATTGGAAAGTCATCCCGACGTGACGGGTATTTGGAAGTGGGCGAGTATCTTGTGACTTGGGCGTTTGGGCATCTCTTTTCGCTTGCCGATGTGGAAGACTACCCCGAATACGCGCCGCAAGGCTTTACCGTGGGTGGCAAGAAAAAAGCCAAGTGGACGCTTGAAAAGCTACCCTGTTTTCCCGTGCAGTTTAAGTACGTACTGCGTGACGATGCCAGCGGTGGGGTGTCGAAGCAGTTTTCGATCATCCGCACTCTTTGCCGACGCGAGGATGTGGATACCGTGATCAACGCAGGGGACGCCGACCGCGAGGGCGAGATCATTGTGCGCCTTTGCATGATCAAGGCGGGTTGCCCCGGCAAGGCGCTCAAACGTCTTTGGCTACCCGACCAGACGGCGGAGACTGTGAATGCTGCGCTTGCCGACCTGAAAGACGAGGTTGAATACGATAATCTTGCCAACGAGGGTTTTGCGCGCACCTATATTGACTGGCTTTACGGCATCAACCTGACACGCTATGCCACGATCAAAAGCGGCAAGCTTTTGCGCGTGGGACGCGTTGTCGTGCCGATTGTGAAGGCTATTTACGAGCGAGATTTGGAAATTGAAAACTTCGTGCCGAAGGAATACTATGCGCTTGTGAGCAATGAGGAAACGAACGGCGAAGCGGTGGAGCTTACTTCCAAAAAGCAGTTTGATTACGACAGGCTGTACGAAGCCGAGGCTCTTTGCGAAAAGTACAATGCTGCCGACGCGGTTGTGACGGATGTGAAAAAGAAAAAAGACAAGCTTTCGGCGGGAAAATTATATTCACTTTCGAAGCTGCAAAGCTTTCTCGGAAAGAAATACAAAATGTCGATGAGTGAGTCGCTTGAAATCGTGCAGAAGCTGTACGAGCAAGGGTATCTCACCTATCCGAGAACCAACTCGGAGTATCTTGCCACGGCTGAAAAGGACAAGATCGCGAAGATTATTTCGAACTGCAAGAATCTCGGTTACCCCGTGGTGCTGAAAACCGGGAAGACTATTTTTGACGATGCGAAGATTGAGTCGCACTCCGCCATCACACCGACCTACAAGATTCCCGAAAAAGGGAAGCTTTCCGAAAAGGAATATCAGGTGTACTCATCTGTTTTTCGCCGCTTTATCGCGGTCTTTTGCGAAAAGGACTGCGTGGTGCAAAAGACGGAGATCAAGATTGCGCTTGGCGATTACGAGACCTTTACACTCAAGGGCATGATCATGCTTGAGCCCGGCTGGACGGCGTATGACGACTATTCGGGTAAGGACAAGATATTACCCTCTTTGAACAAGGGCGATCTTGTGAATCACATCTTCAAGCCGACTGTGAAGAAGACGGCACCGCCGAAGCACTACACGATCGAGACCTTGAACAATTATCTCAAAAACCCTTTTCGCGAGGAAAAGGCGGCGGCAAGTGAAGAAGACGATGCCGAAGAATACCGCGCGGTGTTTGAAGGTCTTGAGCTTGGCACAGAAGCCACGCGCACAGGCATCATTGACAATGCGAGAAAATCGGGATATATTTTGCTCAAGAATAACGTCTATACCATTCTGCCCGATGGCAGGTATCTTGTGGAAACGCTGGAAAAGCTCAAAATTTCGATGGACAAATACAAGACCGCCGAACTTGGCAAGGCACTGAAAAAAGTTTTTCGCGGCGAGATGCAGGTGAGTGAGAGCGTGACGCTTGCACAAAAGGAGATTGCCGAGGTGTTTGCAACCCGCGGCATCCGTTTGGAGCGAGAGTTCAAAGCGCCCGAGAAAAAGGATTTTGTGGGCGATTCTCTGGGCGTTTGCCCGCTTTGCTCGGGCGAGATCAAAGCGACGAGATTCGGTTGGGCGTGCGGCGGCAAGGACTGCGCCTTTGTGCTATACCGTACCGTTTGCCGACACGAGCTGACCGAGGACGATTTGGCAGCACTTCTGACAGGCGAGCCGACGGCGTATGCCGAGGATTTTGTTTCAAAAAGCGGCAAGTTTTTTACCGCACGGCTTCGTTTGGAGGGTGGCAAGATTGTGTTTGAATTTCCGCCTAAAACCAGCCCCAATTCCCCCGAGAAAGGCTAAGGAGATTTTATGTTTTTTCAGAATATGCGAGCCAAAAAAGAGCTTGAGACGATTGCGCACGAAATTGATGTGAATCTTGCCAACAACTACAAAAGTGTGGCGCATGACAACCGAAAAAGGCTGATTGAGCGCACCGAGGTGCTATACCGCGAGGGCAAGCTCAAAGAAAAAGACTATTTGGAATTTAGAAAACGCTATGAAACCTACACGCAGGTGATGAAGGATTATCACCACTGAGGGAGGATATATGATTCGCAATATTTTATTTGATCTTGACGGTACGATCATTGATTCGAAAGAGGGAATTTTGAATTCGGTTTGCTACGCCCTTGACAAAATGGGGCGCGAGATTCCCGACAAAAAAGACCTGATGTGCTTCATCGGGCCGCCGCTTTCCTATTCGTTTGCCACATTCTGCGGCATGAATGAAGAAGAAACCGAAAAGGCAGTGGCTTTTTACCGCGAAAACTACGCGCCTCGCGGTGTGTTTGAGTTTGCGGTCTATCCCGGTGTGGAGACCATGCTGAAAAAGCTCTCTTCAAGCGGCAGACGGTTGTATCTTGCCACCTCAAAGCCGGAGGTGTTTGCCAAGCAGATTTTGGAAAAGGCGGGTCTTGATGGGCATTTTACCGCCATCTGCGGCAGTTTGATTCCCTCAGGGCGCGACAAAAAGGAAGAAGTGATCTCTTACCTTGTGGAAACAGAATCGCTTTCGCTTGAAGAAACCGTGATGGTGGGCGACCGCTCGTATGATGCGGAAGGCGCGCACGCCGTGGGCTTGGTTGCCATTGGCGTTTCCTACGGCTACGGCACAGTGAAGGAGCTCAACCGCGCGGGCTTTGAGGCTATTGCTACCTCTGCGAAGGATTTGACCGCGTTGATACAAAGAGTATAACAGAAAGCCATCCTGAAAGGGTGGCTTTTCATAAAGCAGGTTTTAATTTCCCTGCGAGATCCGAACGGCGTTGCCGTTCGCCCTTCGGGTTTCGACTGCGTCCGCCCGTGTCATTCTGAGCGAAGCGGAGCGGAGTCGAACTGCGAAGCAGCACCGAGCAAAGCGAAGGTGGAATCTCGGGCGGACTCC
>JAFXJX010000013.1 GCA_017532025.1 Clostridia bacterium
CTATATCCCAGACGATGCTTACGCATATCTATTATAACACTCGCTTTGAATTCTGTCGAGTATCTTCTTTGATTTTGTCCTTTCTTTGCCATAAAAAATATGCACCTCCAAAAGTGTCTAACTTTTGGGGTGCATATCAAAGCGGAACTCCTTTTATTTTGTTATTTTGCGGATGCCATTTCGGCGCGCTTGATGTTGTGCTGAAGATTTTCGCAAAGGCGGTCGATATCGTAGTTGAAGGTCTTGCAGTAAGCGGTGCAAACCACCTTGCCGTCTTTGTCTTTTACGGTGAGAAGATTCATGGGGATATCCTTTTCGATGCCGTCGATGCAAACTCTCTTGGCAACTTCGGTGTGGCTTTCTGCACCCGAAAGAGCGGTGAGCGGAATATCCTTTTTGATGATCTCTTCTTTATCTTCGAGAAGCGAGGACTTCTTTTCCCAAATACGGAGCCTATTGTTTTCAAGCATGAGATAGGTGATAACATACACAGAGGAAAAGACTCTGCCGTTTTTTCTCTTGCGAATCGGAAGGGTTTCGTCGGTAAGGTCATAGCCTTCGAATTCGAAGAAAAGCTCGGGTTCTTGGTCGGGGTAATCGAAATGCTCAAGGGCAGCTTCTTTGGCACCCTTTTGCAGAAGCGCGATTTGCTCCTTGATCTGCTTTTCGGATGTGATCATGCTGAGCGATGTGAGAAGAATAACAACGCCGACAGATGCAAAGGGAAGGGCTGCGGCAAGCCAACCCCATGCCGCAATGAAAACCACAACGGCGAGGGCAAAGAAAATATACGAGATGTAGGACAAGTTTGTCCAAAAACGCGTGCGTTTGTGATTGAAAAAGAGAGCGTTTTGTTTGAAATCCATGATATAAACCTTCACTTTTTTAATTTTTTACTTGATTCTATCATAAAAGACGTGTTCTTGCAATATGAAATTGTAAATTTTTAAGAGAAATTTGGCAGAAAAAAGCTCTTGACAGAATGAAAAACAGAATGTATAATAAAAAGCGAACAAATGTTCGTATTTTTGAGGAGGGCGTATGGAAAAAAGTCGAATCTATTATTGTATTGATATGAAATGCTTTTTTGCTTCGGTGGAATGTGCCGAGCGTGGACTTGACCCGTTTACCACGCCGCTTGTGGTGGCGGATGAAGCGCGTGGGAGCGCAGCACTTTGTCTTGCAGTCTCTCCTTTGATGAAGCGGCTCGGTGTGAAGAACCGATGCCGTTTGTTCGAGATTCCGAAATCGATTGACTACCAAATTGCCAAGCCCCGTATGCAAAAATATATTGACTATGCGGCGGATATTTACGAGATCTATCTTCGCTATATTTCGCCCGGTGACATTCATGTCTATTCGATCGACGAAGCGTTTATCGATGCCACCGATTATCTCAAATGCTACAAAAAAGAGCCGAAGGAGTTTGCGCGTTTTTTGGTGAGTGAGATTGCACGGGAAAAGAAGATTCCCGCCACGGTTGGCGTGGGTACGAATCTCTACCTTGCCAAGGTGGCGCTTGATATTACTGCCAAAAAATCGCCCGACCACATGGCAATGCTCACCGAAGAAAGCTATCGCAAAACGCTGTGGGAGCATCAGCCGCTTACCGATTTTTGGCAGATATCGAGTGGCACGGTTAAGCGGCTTTCACGCTATGCCATTTTTGATATGCGCGGGATTGCCAAAGCGCCCGAGGAAATGCTGTATCGCTTGTTCGGCGTGAACGCCGAGCTTCTCATTGACCATGCGTGGGGCAGGGAAAGCTGTACCATTGCCGATATCAAACAGTACAGATCGAAAAGTCATTCGATGTCGTCATCGCAAATTTTATTTTCGGATTACTCTTTTGATAAGGCAGCCATCGTGCTTTCGGAAATGGTGCGAAACGGATGCCAGGAAATGATGCGCCGCCGCGTGATTACCTCGAAAATTGCGCTGTACGTGGGGTATTCGAAAGATGTTCTGCCCGCTGCCAAGGCGAGTGTGCGGATGACGGCGACCACGCAGGTGTATTCGGTGATTTTACCCTATGTGATGGGACTTTTTGAGAAGATCACCGACAAAAAAGTGCCGATTCGACGGCTCGGCATCACCTTTTGCGACATTGTCAGCGATGGGTGGGAGGGGTATGATCTGTTTACCGACATTGAGGCGGTGGAGCGTGAAAAAACGCTTGAGCATACGGTGCTTGACATCAAGGACAAATACGGAAAAAATGCCATGCTTCGTCTTTCCGATTTGCAAGAGGGGGCAACGGCAAGAGAAAGAAACAAGCTGATCGGAGGGCACAATCGTGAATAGAGAGGAACGGGCAAAGCAGTTTATGCCGTTTGATGCCTTAAAGGGGCTGAATGAGGAGCTTCGCCGCAGAGAAAAGAAGATGCTGCGCGAAGAAAAACGGGTTTTGTTTGAAGAGGAAGCAGAGAAGCTTTCTTCGCGCCTTGCGCGTTTGCAAGTCGGGGATGAGGTGGAAGCTGTTTTTTATGAAAATGGATATTATCTGACGGTTGTTGGCAAGGTGGAATCGGTCAATCGCCATTTCGGCTTTTTGCAGCTTGACGGCAGGCGTTTGTATTTCTGTGATCTTTACCGCTTGCGTTTTTTGTGAGTTTGTGGTATAGTAAAGAAAAATGACGTGGGGATTTTGTTATGACCGATTATATAGAACTGAACGAAGCGCTTGCGGCGGTAACTTCGGACGTGCCGCATTTGGTTGCCAATCTTGCCAATGCGTCAGCTTTGTTGTATGAGCATATGGAAGATTTGAATTGGGCGGGCTTTTATCTTGAAAAAGAGGGGAAACTTGTGCTTGGTCCGTTCCAAGGCAAGGTTGCTTGCGTGGAGATTGAGTGGGGCAAGGGTGTGTGCGGTACGGCGGCTGAAAAAGACGAGGTTCAGCTTGTGCCGAACGTGCATGAATTTGCGGGACATATTGCTTGCGATTCGGCATCCAATTCCGAAATCGTGATTCCGATTCACAAAGACGGCAAGGTGTTTGGGGTGCTTGATATCGACAGCCCGTTGTTTTCACGCTTTGACGAACAGGATAAAGCAGGGCTTTCGGAATTTGTTAAGATTTTGGAAGAAGCGCTCCCTACGTGGCAATAAAAAACAAGGACACCAAGGGGTGCCTTTGTTTTGTGCGTCTCGAAAGTCTATCTACTTTTCCTGACAAGCACTGCTTTTGTGGGCACAAATTCCAATATCATTTCCCATCATTTCATCTATTGAAACACCAATAAGTTCAGAAATAGAGGGGAGCAAAAAGATATCGGGATAACAAAACT
The DNA here is from genome assembly GCA_017532025.1 of Clostridia bacterium. GTDB lineage: Bacteria > Bacillota > Clostridia > Oscillospirales > CAG-272 > RGIG1993. Next base: position 3,291 of record JAFXJX010000013.1, read on the forward strand.
CTCTCTCCCATTTGGACACAGCAAAAGCGCTAACGCCCAAAAGTTCTCCAAACTCGCCCTGTGTAAGTCGATGCTCCTTACGGTATTTTAATATAAATTCACCTATACGGATTTTGTTTTTCATTTTACGCGTTTATATATTTCGTGATCGCGCGTCATCATACCGAAAGCGATCATTTCGCGTCGAATCGTACAGAAATCCTCATGATAGCGCAAGATGATTTCATTAACCTCTTTTTCACCATATTTGCGGTCAAAATCAAACTGCTTCAGAATCTCAGCAAGCACGATCTCGCGTTTTTTTCTTTGAGTTGGTATTTGCGTTAATCTACCATATTTAAAAAAGTTTGAAACAACCTCTTTTTTATACTTTTCTTCAGTATCAACGATCACCTCATCCTTTTTTATCAGTTCAAAAAGAGGTTTATCGAAAATCTCTCGATTTAGCGAATAGATGATATAAAACTGCGAACGGGAGCAGTTGACAACACCTGCGGATTCCATTTTTTTGAGGTGATAACAAATGGTCGCAGGAGTGAGCGACAGCTCGCAAGCAATTTTTTCTACGTAAGAATCCTCTTTCAAAAGCATATTAAGGATTTCAAGACGCGTTTCGTCGGCAAGGAGCTTTAAAAGTTCAAGCTTTTCTTTCACTCGATCACTTCCTTTCGTCTTTGCCAAGCCTTATTCAAACACTCCTTCGCAAAATTCAAGCCGCCGATGCGTTCTTCAATCTCAATTTTTTGCCAATCGGTAGCATTTTCAAACGTTGCTTCAAGCTTTGCAATCTCGGAATCGGTAAATGCAATAGTGCCGTAGTACAACGCGTAATCCTGCTTTTCGCCATCGGGGGCATTATCATAAAGTGCCACATATTCCGGTGTTTTAATAAAAATATCATTCAGTTGCGGAATCAGATAATGTGTTCCCACGTTTCTTCCGGCTACTCGGTGGCTATGAAAGAACCTACACCATACATTTGTTGCTCCGGCATATCTGTATTTTGCGCATTTGTATTCTGCAATTTTTTCTTTTTTCTGTAGAGGGGCTTTATCAAGGGAATCTGTAAAATCGCAAAGTCTTTTACATTCTTTACCAAGCAAATCATTAGCTATAAGGAAAAATGCGGAATCACCGATTACCTTGCCGCTTTCTATGTGAATAGAATATTCGTTCATTTCAATCCCTCCAAAAACATTTTTGGATAAATATTGTTTGCTACACGCCATTCTTCCCACGCCTTGAATACATTTTCACATCCACCTATTTTGATCTGAAGCTCAAAAATACCTTTTGTGTCATTTGTAGCCTTGGCTTCCACAAGCTCTGTATAATAATTATTGACTATTTGATCTCTCATAAAGATCTCTGCTTGAAGCGCGGCAATAAACCGCATTTTTTCTTCATCGTCAAGATTATTATATACTTCGCGAAGTTTGGGGTATTTGGGTAAGATTTGTCCAATGAAACGTTTTCTATTAGAAAGCACATTTTCTCGTTTTCCTAAAACATAGACCAAAATACCTGCTCTATTACACAATCCGTACATTTCCCGCTCAATGATTAAAGCTTTACGTTCACTTTGGTTTTCTTTCGGTATGGAATCCAATCTGCTTTGACATTCGTTGTATTTTTCGCAGACAATATCATACATAGTTTTATCAATGTCTAAATAAGTCATATCACGTTCTCCTTTAATGACTTTTGAATTATGTGATTACACTGATATTATACCGATCTAATCACTTTTTGTCAACAGTGTTTTGATGATTTTCTAATCAATTAAACCAATGGTTTAAAAAACTGCGGAGAGAAACAGATTTCGATTTCTCTCCGCAGTTTTATTCATTTTATAAGCCCGCTTTATCGCAGGTACGCCAAACGGTGTCCTTGTTTCTAATATAACAGCCTCATGCTTTTCCAAAAGGGTACATTGGGTAATCTGATTTGCCGTCCATAAAATCTGCAATATTCTTTACCGCGGTTGCTATATCATGGGGATGCCAGTGTGTTCCTTGGGATTGCTCGGCATCCATGACATCTAATATAAACATTTCATCACACACATATAATTGAATGACTTGCTCGTGAGCTTTGCCAACAATGATAGGAGAATGAATGGTGAAGCCTTCGTCGAGCTCGGAAGTGGTGGTTAAAACCAAATCGTATCTGCTTTTTAGTTGTTCATAGACAGTAAGGACGTCGTTGTCGGAAATGTCGAACAGATCGGTAATGTTGACCATAGGGTGCTCCTTTCATTTTGGGTTTGGAAGTATTATACCATACGGCTACCGTTGTGTCAATGCGTTGAACGCTCTGATTGAAATAAAAAAATACAGCTGATGCTTTAGCATCAGCTGTATTTTTGGCGGAGATGGAGAGATAACTCTAACCGCGCAAAGCGCGGTGTTGCACAGACAACACCGTTCCGATCGCGCTTTCCTTGCAAGCTTCGGTTGCGCTCTCGGGGTGTTGTCCTTCGTCGGACTCCTTGCTTCCGCCACCGGCGGCAGTCGTCCTCCTCACTCTCTTGCCGGCGAGCCGCCGCGAGACTTCAAATCTCACAACAAAAAAATACAGCCGATGCTTTAGCATCAGCTGTATTTTTGGCGGAGATGGAGAGATTTGAACTCTCGCGCCGGTTATCCCGACCTACACCCTTAGCAGGGGCGCCTCTTCGGCCTCTTGAGTACATCTCCTTGACCCATTCAGTCGCATTCGCTATTATAGCACACTCTTTCGCATTTTGCAATAGAAATATTTATTAATTTTTTGTGAACATTTTGACACTCGCAAAGCGTAGGATTCAAACCTCAAAAACCGCAATTCTGATACAAAGGGATTGCGTTTGTTTTCTTTTTATGTTATAATATACACAGCATGAGAAAGGAGGAAATCAAATTGAACGACATATCATTTTCTGATCTGGTTAGAAAAACCATTTTAATTGGACTTACCTATTATACAGAGGATAATAAATTTATTGAGCAAAAGCAGTATTGGGGAACGGTTATTGAATCAAACGAAAACCGAATCTTGGTTAAGTTGAATGATGGTGAGATTTTGGGGCTTCCCCCGGATTTATCTTCAACAAAAATTGCCCCTCCCGGTGAGTACCGTTTGCGTTCTACCGGAGAGGTCGTTGTAGATCCTGACTATTTGACGACTTGGAATATCAACCGACCCAAAGAAGATTAGTACATTTATTCACTATTTGCACCCCTAACCACAAAAGGGGTGCATTGGTATTAAAATTAGGGTTAGTCTCCAAAAAATAAGGATACCGTTTGGTGTCCTTATTTTTTTGCTTCGATTGCGAGATTTTCACCTCTGCGCCACCGCCGCCCACAGGCGGCGGTGGCGCAGATAATCAAGCGAATCGAGTCTGCAAGCTTGCTCGCAAGGAGTAGAGTTCAAATCTCACGGTCTTTCGTCAAGCCAAAACCGCAATTCCAACACAAAGGACTTGCGGTTTTTGTTTTGCTGTGGTATAATGACCTCGAAAGGGCAGCACTTGTTGTGAAAACGGTATCTGCCTGACTTCAAAACATCATCATAGTCAAGGGGTTATTATGTCCCAAACAAAAAATTATAAAAAAACGCTGATCGCTTGTTATCTCGGCTTTATTACGCAGGCGATATCTGCAAATTTTGCACCGCTTTTGTTTCTGACCTTCAAGGATACTTACGGAATTTCACTCGAAATGATCGCACTTGTTCCCATGGTCTTTTACTTAACGCAGCTACTCGTTGACTTGGTGGCAACGAAATTTGCTGACATCATCGGGTACCGCATCTGTGTGGTTGCTTCGCAGGTGGTATCTGCCGCGGGGCTGATCTTGATGGCGTTCTTGCCCGAGGTACTCCCCAATCCTTTTGTCGGTATTCTGATCTGCGTTGTGCTTTACGCCATCGGCAGCGGTCTGATCGAGGTTTTGGTAAGCCCGATCGTGGAAGCTTGCCCGTTTGAAAACAAAGCAGGGGTCATGAGTCTTCTGCATTCCTTTTACTGCTGGGGTGCTGTGGGCGTGATCTTGGGCTCAACCCTCTTTTTTGCCATCTTCGGTACAGAGTATTGGCAGATCTTGACGCTGATATGGGCAGTTGTGCCGTTACTCAACGCCTTTAATTTTCTTTCCTGTCCGATCGAGCGCTTGGTAGAGGACGGCGAAGGCATGCGGATCGGTCAGTTGTTCAGACTTCCTTTGTTTTGGCTGATGATCATTCTGATGATATGCGCAGGCGCATCCGAGGCAACGATGGCGCAATGGGCATCTGCTTTTACTGAGTCGGCGCTTGGTGTTTCTAAGATTGTTGGCGATTTGGCAGGTCCTTGTCTGTTTGCTGTTTTCATGGGCTTGGCTCGCGTGTTTTACGGAAAGTTCAGTGAAAAGCTGGATCTTGCCAAGGTCATGCTTGGCTGCGGCGCACTGTGTGTGGTATGCTACCTGTTGGCATCCTTGTCACCGATTCCGATCCTCGGTCTTGTCGGTTGCGCGCTTTGCGGCTTGGCGGTTGGCATTATGTGGCCGGGAACGATCAGCATTTCCTCGCAAAAATGCCCGAAGGGCGGAACGGCGATGTTTGCCTTTCTGGCGCTCGCCGGCGATCTTGGCGCTATGGTGAGCCCCGCTATGGTGGGTGGCATCGCGGATGCTGTGGGGGGCAATCTGAAAACAGGCTTGCTGTTTGCCACCGTATTTCCCGCAATCATGATCCTTGGGCTTTTGGTTCTTGTAAAGAGGGTTAGAAAATATAAGGAAACAACAAACAAGAATTGAAAGAAGAATAGCAATTAAAAAGACCGAGCTGCGGCTCGGTCTTTTGGCATCAAGTTGCTTTTTTTGTAAATAGCGCTTTTGGCACGATAGCCCAGACAAAAAGTCCAACACACTTGTTAATTGCGTATTGACAAATACGCAAAGATTAAGTAAAATGAATCGTAGATAATGGAATGTTTTTTGTTTGGAGGAAAAGAAAATGAAAAGAATCTTAGTCCTTGTTCTCGCTGTGCTGATGCTTGTATCGTTTGTGGCTTGCGGCTCGTCGAATGGCGGCACTGCTTCAAACGGTCAAAACGGTAACGGTGAACAGCCCGGCACGGATAATAAACCCGGAGTAGAGGAAAGCAAAAACAAAATTGACGTTACCAAGATTACGTCCAGCACTGCTTTTTCGGAAGGAAAAGCGTGGGTAAGATGCGGGAAAATGGCATCAGATGAGTACACGACCTTATACTGCCTCAACAAAAAGGGCGAAATTTTGTTTAAGCTTACCGATACCTTCCTTAACAGTCCGTCGCTCTTTTATAACGGCTTGGCGGTAGTGCCTATGATGATCGATGGAGAACCGACAGAATGTCTGTGCGACGAAACCGGCAAAGTGATCAAGCCTGCTGATGTTGGTGCGACCGAGTTTTTGTTCTCGCTTGCCGATGGCTCGGGAAGCGATTACAAGCTTTTGGAAGGCGGATATATTTTTGCCAAGAAAGTCGAAGCGAATTTCAGCGGTTCTTCTGAAAAAGCGGCGATTCTGAATGCTGAGCTTGACGTGATTGCAGGCTATTCGGAAGACGTTTTGGCGTTGTATCAAAAGTATAACGGGAACGATTACTATAACGGATATCTCTATTCGACTTACCTTGGTCAGGTGCTTGATTTGAAGACCGGCAAGGAAATTACCGATATCAATTCGTTTGTGGCATCCTTCGAGCCTGAATATGCTTCCGATATGTGGGAGTACGATCATAACTCGTATGCGTATTACAATAGTTTGGCGGCCGATTACACCGAAACGCTCAACCTTTCTCAGTATAGCGAAACAATCAAACAGATGTACTTTTTTGAAAACGGAAGAGCACCGTTGCTCTTTGAAAGTGCCGGCAAAGCCTTCTTTACCGTGATCAAAGAAGACGGCAGTTTTTGCTTTGAGCCTGTGGAGCTTTCCGGTCATGCGGGTTGTACCGTATATGCGGATAACGGCAAATATCTTGTTGTTTCGGTTGGAAACACCTATTGCTTTGAAACATTTGATTTGAACGGAAAGGTTGCCGAACAAAAGATAACGGTTTCGGGACTGCTTCCCACGGTGAATTTCAGCGACGGGGTGGTTCATATTCGCAGTACCGATACCAATGCGTATTACTCTTTTGAATTGGAACCTCTTTTTTGATTGATCATAACACAAAAAGACCGAGCCGCGGCTCGGTCTTTTGTTGTTTGGATTACGAGAGTTTCAGTGTTACGATCTCGAAAGGCTTAACGGGGAGGGTAACGGTGTTGTTGACAACTTCCACTTCCTCAATGGGGTTTTCAAGAAGGTCGCAGATCTCAGCCTTGGTAACGGGGAATGCAAAGCTCAGGGTGGGCTTCGACGTCATGTTGTAAGCATCATAGAGACGGACGATGGTAGCGTCGCTGTCTTCTGCCTTCTTCACGATATCGGTGAAGATGTTTGCCTTGTTGGATTTTACCATCGAGAAGGATGCGGGAAGGGACCCCTTGCCCTCGGTCTTTGCCGCCATAAGCGGGTTGTTGAGGGTGTATGCAAGCTTCACGGTACCAGCCTCGCGGTAGTCGCCTGCGTGAGGATAGATCGCGTAGGTGAAGTGGTGAACTTCTTTATCGGCTGCGGGGTTGGGGTGAGTAGCACTCTTTAAGAGTGTTAAGCAGAGGGTAGAGCCTTCGGCGCTGTAACCGTACTTGCAGTCGTTGAGGAGCGAAAGACCGTAGCCGTATTCCGCAATGTCTGCCCACTTGTGTGCGCAAACTTCGAATTTTGCCTGTTCCCAGCTGGTGTTCTGGTGAGAAGGTCTTTCCACGTTACCGTACTGAATTTCGTAGGTTGCCTTTTCGGTGTTGAAGGTGGTGGGGAATGCGGTGCGGAGCAGGATGTGGTCATTCTTCCAATCGATGGTGGTATCGAAGGTGACCATGGTGTTGTAGTCGGTCAGGGTGATGATCTGCTCGATGGTGCTGTTTTGGAAGCTTCTCTTGACGATGAAGCCCTTCTTCGCGCCATCCTGCCATGTGGTGGCTTCCACAACGTTGTTGACAGGCCACTTCTTTTCGGTGTAGTAGTTGGTGATCTCCCAAGCATCCCATGCTCTCGGAATGTCTTCGTAAGCCACAAGGGTGTTTGCCTTGGCGCCTGCGGGAACAATCTCGCGGTCAGCCTTCTTGTCGTAGATCGAGATGATCTCGAAGTTATCGTCGAACTTGACGGTAACGAAATCGTTTTCAAGCTTCTTGCATTCAAGGCAAGCGGTCACGTTTGACGCGGTGTTAAGCGTGGAAACGACCTTCCAGCCCTGTGCGGGAACGCTATCGACCCATGCGGTGTCGCCATCTTCTGTCTTCACAAGACCGTCGGCAACGAAGGCGTTGGGGTTGAAGATCAGCGTGCCGGCTTCGGATGCGTTTTCTGCGATAGCGGCAAGACCTGCTTCAACGATTTCGTTACCCTTGCCCATGAGTTCTTCGTAAATGACATCGGAATCGTCATACACTTCCTTGATGGAAGAGCCGGGGATGATATC
>JAFXJX010000014.1 GCA_017532025.1 Clostridia bacterium
ACCAAAACAACAACCAGAACAATCAGAACCAAAACAAGAATCAAAACCAAACTCAGAACAATAACAACCAGAACAACCAGAACAATCAGAACAATCAGAACAGCCAGAACAATCAGAACAATCAGAAAAATCAGAACGATCAGAAGAACAATAACAACCAGAACAACCAGAATCGATAATCATTATCGAAAAAGCAATACCGCCTTCCTCAAATTCCACGAGGAAGGCGGTATTGCTATATCAAGAAAGAATTGATGCTGCCACAAAGTCCTTATTATCCAAGATCAGGGCAAGAAAAAAATTCCACAGTCGAAGCTTCGGTTCTGTCAGACTCAAAAACAAGGATCTCGTTTTTGCCCGATTTCAAAAAAGGAGCAGGAACAAACAGCGTCCTTTGAGGCCCTGCGTCATTGAAATAGCGTCCGATATTCACGCCATTGATCTTCACAAAACCTTTGTGAAAACCGTCAAGCCGCAAAAACGTATCGGCAGGCTTATCTTCAATATGAAAAGAACCCCGTAAAAAGGAAGGCTTATTCACTTCCGATTGCGTCATCGGTTGAAAGGCAAGTGCAGAAAGCTCATCTTCCATCGGCAGACAATAAATATCCCAGCCGAAATGGTACTGAAGACCCATGCGGAAGCCGCTGATACCTTTACGGTCGCGAAGCTTCTCACCGTAATTGACACGTCCCATATTTTCAACCAACAGATCGATACGGACCGCATCGTTTTTACCAAGCGCAAGAGTAACCCTCTCTTCCTTAGAAGGGGGCGACCAACGGCAATAGGTTCCTTTGTGTTCCCCGTCAAAAAAGATCTGAACGCGGTCATGGATGTCCTCAACAATTATCTCTCTTTTGTCACGCGGCCCGTCAATCACCGAACGGTATAGGATGTATCCGTAGTTTTGCCCCAACTCTTCCATAAATTTAGGAGTAATAGAACGAATTGGATTTGTAATTCGATCAATATTTTCGAAAAGATCGGCAAGCTCTGTCAGCTGAATCTTTCCGTAAGCCGCTTTTTTTGTTTCCGTGGCGGTAAGCGGCGGAACCTCGCCGCAATACTTGCGGATCATATCACGAACTGCGTAGTAGGTCGGTGTGCGATCCCCTGCCTCGTTCAGCGGAGAGCAATAATCGTAGCTCGTAACGGTCGGCTCATATTTGGTACTGTAGTTCGCTCCGTTCATGAACCCGAAGTTGGTTCCACCGTGGAACATATAAAAATTAAAGGAAGCACCCAGCCTGAAAAAGCCTTCAAAATCCTTGCATATTTCCTCGGCAGTGCGTGTGTGATGCTTTTCAAACCAATGATCAAACCATCCGCACCAGTATTCACCGCACATCACGGGTTGATCGGGTCGAAACTCCTTCAGAACAGGAAGCCGTTCCTCGGGTCTTGATCCGAAATTGGCAACCGCGAGATATTCATCCAAAGCCCCACCTGTCAGCATCGATTTGCTGGGACCGTCAGAGGTGAAATACAAACAGTCAATTTCGTTGTCCTTGTAGATCTGTGCGATCGCGCGAAGATACACCTTGTCGTCACCGTAGCTTCCGTACTCATTTTCCACCTGGATCATGATGATATTTCCACCATTGGAAGCAAGAAAAGGACGCACTCTGCCAAGTAGCTCGGTATAATATCGCTCCACCTTGGAAAGAAAGGTCTTGTCATTGCAACGAAGGGACATTTTTTCATAGTTCAAAAGCCACGCGGGAAGACCTCCGAATTCCCATTCCGCACAAATATACGGACCGGGACGAAGAATGACATTCAGCCCAAGACCTTGCGCCGTTTCAATATATTTCGCAATGTTAAGATTGCCCGAAAAGTCGAACTCTCCTTCACGCACCTCGTGAAGATTCCAGCACGTGTAGGTTTCAACCGTATTGAATCCGCACTCCTTGATCTTTAAAAGCCTGTCATACCAATACTCACGCGGAATTCGAAAGTAATGCATCGCTCCGGAAAGCACGGTGTACGGCTTCCCGTCCATGTAAAAGCGTTCTTTGTCAAATGTCAGAATTCCCACACGATCAACTCCTTTTTGTGAAAAAGTGGCTTGAAACCAAGAATTCCAAGCCACTTTTATTTGTTATTATACTATTCCCACTCAATGGTTTATTCCCACTCGCTTAAATTAGCATTAAATATGGTGTATTAAGGTCTTTTTGCGTGATTTTTCGGTGGATTTGACCGCTATTTTCCGCTTCATCTATGGAGTCTATGAAAAAACGGTATCAAAATGGTATCACTGATACCACCCGGAAAACACGGCTTTCCTACGGTATCCATTATACCATAAAATCAGAATAAATACAAGAGGTTTGCGGAGATTTTTCAAAAAATGCAAAGAAGGGTGTCGCCGAAGCAGCACCCTTCCATATAGGAATTATTCGTTAACTTCTCCTGCCATTTCGTCTCCAGGATTATTGGGAACAATGGGGGTTATAATATAGTTATTAACGGGAGTAAGATCGGCGTTAGGATTCATAATCACATAGTAATGTGTGGTGGTTACTGCTTCGCCCTTATCGATAAACTTCAGAGCTACGGCAACATCATTGGATACGCCGTTGATGGCATAAACTTCGCCGCGTAATTTTTCGGTGGTAGAAGTCCATTCACCTGTGTCATCCTTCCAACCTGCAGTTACGGAAACATCTGCGATCTTTTTGCCGATTTTGTCCTCGGTAATTACCTTGCCGCCAACGTAGGTGGAGTAAGCACCCTCATCAACGCCGTAGAAATATCCTTTTTCGTAGGTATACTCATTGTCGATGGGGGGAACGAGATCATCGCCGCCAAACATCATAGGTACGGCAATTACTGCTGCCATAAGCATTACTGCAAAGCAAGCTGCAATAGATCCCCATTTAATCCATACATTCTTTTTTGTTGCTTTTGCGCGAGTTGCGCCACTAACGAGATCATCATCGATATAACCTACAGCGTTTACGATTCTCGGTGTTTTCATATTTCAATACCCTCCTTGATTAAAAAATCTTTTAGTTTAGTTCGAGTGTGATGCAACATATTCTTGACCTTACTTTCGGTGAAATCATAACGTCTTGCTATATCACCGATTGAATCAAAGAAATAGTATTTGCGAATAAATACATCGCGGATTTCACTTTTTTCATTTCGCAGAAAGTCGCTTATTAATTTTCCAATATCCTCGTCACTCACCCTATTCGCTATACTCTCATCTGATAATACTTCAGCGAGCTCATCAAGCGAAATAAGGATTGCTTGTGAACGTTTTTGTCTCGACATGGCTTCAAGCCGTTTGAGCGATAGATTTCTTGTTATTTTACATACAAAAGCCATAAAGTTGTTTGGCCTTGTAGGTGGAATTGCGTTCCATACTCCAATATAGGTATCGTTTACGCATTCCTCCGAATCCTCGTTATTATTCAAGATGTTGTAAGCAACACTGTGGCAGAGCTTTCCGTATTTGATATCCGTCTGTTTGATTGCTTCTTCATCCCGTGCGAAATACAGTTCTATAATCCTATGATCATTCAATGTTGGTCACCTCCTTAAATTGACCTAAAAGCGCTTTCACCTATTAAGTACGTTTTTTTCGCTGTTGGTCTCAAATTTTTTGAAAGTTTTTTATATTATAGCATATTTTTTCTAAAAAGATTGAATACCGTGAAAAAGTTCCACTGAAGCGACAACTTCATATAAAAACAACGGCAAGAACTCTTCGTTCCTGCCGTTGTTAATTATTCTATTGGGTATCAAAACGGTACCAAAAATCCGTTTCGGGTCCCGAAAACCCTTGATATGTAAGAGTTTTCGAGCAAATTTATCATTATTCCCACTCAATGGTTCCCGTGGGCTTAGGCGTGATATCATACAGCACGCGATTGATGCCTGCCACCTCGGACGTAATTCTTGCAGTGATCTTGGCAAGTACCGCATAATCGATCGGTTCGATCGAAGCCGTCATGGCGTCCTTGGAATTGACCGCGCGAATGATAGCGGGCCAGCCTTCATAGCGACTGTCGTCTTTTACGCCAACGCTCTTGATGTCGGGAATGACAACGAAATACTGCCATACCTTGCCGGCAAGACCGCAGATGTCAAATTCTTCACGAAGGATCGCATCTGCTTCACGAAGCGCTGCGAGTCTGTCGCGCGTGATTGCACCAAGGCAACGAACGCCAAGACCGGGACCGGGGAACGGCTGACGGTCAACCATCGCAGAAGGAAGACCCAGTGCTCTGCCCACCATGCGAACTTCATCCTTAAAGAGAAGCTTCACAGGTTCAACAAGCTCAAACTGAAGATCCTCAGGCAAACCGCCTACATTGTGGTGCGACTTAACAGCCTTTTTGCCTTCAGCCTGCTTGATGCTTTCAAGAATATCGGGATAGATAGTACCCTGTGCAAGGAAGGAAATACCCTCTTGCTTGCGTGCTTCTTCGGCAAAAACTTCAATGAACTCCTTGCCAATGATCTTTCTCTTGGTTTCGGGATCAGATACACCGGCAAGAAGATCAAGGAATCTGTCGGTAGCATCCACGTAAACGAGATTTGCGTCAAGCTGATTGCGGAACACTTCCACAACATTTTCGCTCTCGTTCTTTCTCATAAGACCGTGGTTAACGTGAACGCAAACAAGCTGTTTGCCAATGGCTTTGATCAAAAGCGCTGCCACAACCGAGGAGTCAACACCGCCGGAAAGCGCAAGAAGTACCTTCTTGTCGCCAACCTGAGCGCGAACTTCTTTGATCTGCTCTTCAATGAAAGCATTGGCAAGCTCAAGTGTTGTGATGCGAGCCATTGATTCGGGACGAAGATTGTTTTCCATATATTTTATAATCTCCTATCTGATTAGATTACTTGGTAATTGTGTTTTTATCCTTCTGGATAACGTCATGCGCGCCGCCTTCCACAATGCTGGTAGCGGAAACGAGAGTCAGCACTGCCTTTTCCTGCAGTTCGGGAATGGTGAGTGCGCCGCAGTTACACATGGTGGATTTCACTTTGGCAAGCGATACAGCCACGTTGTCCTTCAAGCTACCGGCGTAAGGCACATAGGAGTCAACGCCTTCTTCAAACGAAAGCTTCTTGTCGCCGCCAAGGTCGTATCTCTGCCAGTTACGGGCACGGGCAGAACCTTCGCCCCAGTATTCCTTGTAGTAAGTGCCGCCGATCGAAACGCGGTTGGAGGGAGATTCGTCAAAACGGGCAAAATATCTGCCAAGCATCACAAAGTCAGCACCCATGGCAAGAGAGAGTGTGATGTGGTGGTCGTGAACGATACCGCCGTCAGAGCAAACAGGAATGTAAACGCCTGTTTCCTCAAAATAACGGTCACGTTCAGCGCAAACTTCAATCAGAGCAGTTGCCTGACCTCTACCAATACCCTTGGTTTCACGGGTGATACAGATCGAACCGCCGCCGATACCAACCTTAATAAAGTCCGCACCGCAGTCAGCGAGGAAGCGGAAGCCTGCGGCATCCACAACGTTACCGGCACCAACCTTTACAGTGTCGCCATATCTTTCGCGAATCCAAGCAATGGTTCTCTTCTGCCATTCGGAGAAGCCTTCGGAGGAGTCAATGCAAAGCACGTCAACACCGGCTTCCACAAGCGCGGGAACTCTTTCCGCATAGTCGCGAGTGTTAATACCGGCACCAACAACATAGCGCTTGGAAGCATCCAACAGCTCGTTGGGATTCTGCTTGTGGGTGTCGTAGTCCTTGCGGAATACCATATAGCAAAGGTGACCGTTGTCATCAACGATCGGAAGCGAGTTCAGCTTGTGATCCCAAATGATATCGTTGCAAATCTTAAGAGTAGTTCCCTCTTTGGCATAAACCAGCTTATCAAAGGGGGTCATAAACTCCGAAACCTTGGTTGCAGGATCCATGCGAGTTACGCGGTAGTCACGGCTGGTAACAATACCGAGAAGCTTACCGGTTGCTGTACCGTCATCGGTAACGGCAATGGTGGAGTGACCTGTTTTTTCCTTCAGTGCTACCACGTCTGCCATGGTAGCGTCAGGTGTGATATTCGAATCCGAAACCACGAAGCCCGCCTTGTGATTCTTGGCACGGCGAACCATCGCTGCTTCATCTTCAATTGTCTGAGAACCGTAAATGAAAGAAACGCCGCCCTCGGTAGCAAGTGCAACGGCAAGACGGTCACCCGATACCGACTGCATGATAGCAGAAACCATCGGAATGTTCATCACGATCGAAGGTGTCTCACCCTTCTTGAACTTAACAAGGGGTGTTTTCAAACTGACGTTGGCAGGAATGCATTCTGCCGAAGAGTATCCCGGAATCAGGAGATACTCATTAAAAGTATGTGAAGGTTCATTTATAAACTTAGCCATCTTATATCTTCCTTTCGTTTACGATCTGTTTGGATTCACAGAAAAGACAACGGCAAATTCCGTTTTCTTTTTCTGTCCACTTAAATACTTGGTCGAGTTCTTGCTCACAGGATGTGATACAACTCGGATTTTTGCAAATTACGGTATTGATCAAGAAATCCCCCTCGGGTTTCATCACCGAGCGATCTTTTTCCGCCTCACGCAAAAGCATGAGAATGAGTGCCATGCGGATATATTTGCCGTTAAGAGCCTGTCTGAAATAACAAGCACGGGGATCATTGTCCACCTTTACGCTGATCTCGTTCACACGGGGCAGCGGATGCAGAATGGCAAGATCACGCTTGGCATTGTCAAGCTTTTCGGGTGTTAAAATATAACTGTCTTTCAAACGCTCGTATTCATTGGGATCGGCAAATCGCTCTCTTTGAATGCGTGTCATATATAACACGTCAAGCTCAGGCATGGCTGCGTCCAGATCAGTCACCTGACGGTATTTCATATTGTTTTTGTTAAGCGTTTCATAGATCACGTAGCTTGGGAGCTTTAACTCCTCGGGCGAGATCAGAACAATCTCAATATCATGATAACGCGAAAGTGCTGCAATCAAAGAATGCACCGTTCTTCCGTATTTCAAGTCACCGCAAAAGCCAACCGTCATCTTGTCAAGTCTTCCCTTTTCACGGTAAATCGTGAGAAGGTCTGTCAAGGTCTGTGTCGGATGGCAATGACCGCCGTCACCGGCGTTAATCACCGGAACGGTCGCGTTTTGCGATGCCACAAAGGGCGCACCTTCCTTGGGATGGCGAATTGCCATGATGTCAGCATAACAGCTGATTACTTTTGCGGTATCAGCCATGCTTTCGCCTTTGGATGCGGATGAAGAGGTTGCTTCCGAAAAACCGATCACAGAACCGCCAAGCTCAAGCATTGCCGCTTCAAAGCTAAGTCTTGTTCTGGTAGAGGGCTCAAAAAACAGTGTTGCCAGCTTCTTGCCTTTGCAAGCTTCCGCATACTGCTTCGGATGATCCACAATGTCATTGGCAATGTCGATCAGGTCATACAGTTCTTCAACCGAAAGATCCTTAATATCAATAAGGCTTCTCATCGTGTCCCTCGCTTTTACGCTTTCGCGCCGTTAATCGCCAGATAATTCTTAATACGGGTTACGTTTTCGGCGTTGGCTTCGTCTTCTTCCAGATACTCAATGATGTCATACACATCAACAACCGAATATACGGGGAAACCGAATTCTTCTTCTACTTCTGCCATGGCAGACTTATCTGTCTTTCCCTTTTCCTTGCGGTCAACCATAACGAAAGTTGCGGCAACCTTAACGTCTTCAAGAGAAGAAAGAATTGCCATGCTTTCTCTGATCGCTGTACCCGCAGTGATTACGTCTTCCACAATGACCACTTCTTCGCCTGCCTTCGGAACATAGCCAACAAACACACCGCCTTCGCCGTGGTCTTTTGCTTCCTTGCGGTTGAAGAAGAAAGGAACATCAAGACCTTCTTTGGAAAGTGCGATTGAAGAAGAAACAGCAATCGAAATGCCCTTGTAGGCAGGACCGTAAAGAACGGTACGCTTGTTGCCTACCTTTTCAAAATATGCCTTGGCATAGAATTCGCCGAGCTTTGCAATCTGGTCGCCTGTCTTAATATCACCGGCATTGATAAAATAAGGAATCTTTCTGCCGCTCTTAGCGGTAAAATCACCAAACTTGAGAACGCCTGCACCTTCAAGGAACTTTATAAACTCTCTTTTGTAGCCTTCCATTTTATTCTCTCCTTCAATCACTTAGTCAACAAATTCCGCAACGCATCTTTCGTATGCGGCAACGGGGTCGGCAGCGGCTGTAATCGGTCTGCCTACCACAATATAATCCGAGCCAATCTTCTTGGCTTCAGCAGGTGTCATCACACGCTTCTGGTCACCAATGTCACCGTCAGCAAAACGAACACCGGGTGTTACTGTCACAAAATCCTTGCCGCAGGTATCGTGAACTTTGCCGGCTTCAAGCGGCGAGCATACAACACCGTCAAGTCCCGCCTTTTTGGCATTGGCAGCATAATGCATCACCACATCAGCAATCGGCTGTTCGATCAGAAGATCTTTTCTCATGCTTTCTTCATCGGTAGAAGTCAGCTGTGTTACCGCAATCAAAATCGGACGGCTGCCGTCTTCACGGGTCAAACCTTCAATTGCCGCTTCCATCATACGAACCGTACCCGAAGCGTGCAGATTGGTCATATCAACATCAAGGCGGGAAAGAACCGCCATTGATTTTTTTACGGTATTCGGAATATCATGAAGCTTCAGGTCAAGAAAAATCTTGTGACCTCTCTTCTTGATTTCGCGAACAATCGAAGGACCTTCCGCGTAATAAAGTTCCATACCGATTTTTACAAAAGGCTTTCTGCCTGTAAATTTGTCAAGAAATGCAAATGTCTTTTCAGCACTGTCAAAATCACACGCAATGATAACGTCTCTTCCCATTACTGTACTCCTCCAATGATTTCACTTAATGAATTGATTCTGTATTTTTCCATCACGCGGGGCAAATCGTTGATAATATCGCGGCAAGCATAGGGGTTAATTAAGTTGGCAGCGCCCACTTCTACAGCGGTAGCACCGGCAAGCATCATTTCAATCACATCCTCGGCAGAGGAAACACCGCCCATGCCCACAACGGGAATCTTAACCGCGTTTGCCACCTGATATACCATGCGAACCGCCACGGGAAAAATAGCGCTTCCCGAAAAGCCGCCCATCTTATTGGCAATCACGGGTTTTCTTGTTTTCAGATCAATACGCATGCCAAGCAGTGTATTGATCAAGCTGATACCGTCAGCACCTGCTTCTTCGCACGCCTTTGCGATCGAAACAATATCGGTCACGTTAGGCGAAAGCTTGATGATAACCGGTTTGGTTGTCACTTTTTTCACAGCGCGTGTCACCGATGCGGCAGCTTCGGGAGATGTACCAAAACTCATACCGCCACCGTGAACATTCGGGCAGCTGACATTCACTTCAAGCCATCCCACCTGATCACACGCGTCAAGCTTTTCACAGGTATATGCATAATCTTCAATGGCAAATCCGCTGACATTCGCCATCACTTTTTTGTTAAAACACTTAGCAAGCTTGGGAAGCTCTTCGGAAATGACCTTTTCCACACCGGGATTCTGAAGCCCAACCGCATTGATCATGCCCATGGAACACTCAGCAATACGAGGCGTTGGATTTCCAAAACGAGGATCCTTGGTCGTTCCTTTAAAGGAAAACGTACCCAACAGATTGATATCATATACTTCCGCAAATTCATAACCGAAGCCAAATGTACCGCTTGCGGGAATGATCGGATTGTCAAGCTCGATGCCACAGAGATTCACTTTCATTTCTGCCATAAAATCTCCCCCTTCACAAGCACAGGACCTTCTTTGCAAATTCTCTTGTATCCTGTAATTGTTTTACAGGAACATCCCATGCAAGCACCAAAACCGCATCCCATTCTTTCTTCAAAGCTGAACTGTCCGCTTGTCGTAGAAGCGTTGTAGATCGCCCTCAGCATCGGTTCGGGACCGCAAGTGTAAAAATAGGTGTAGGGCTTGTCCGCCATCACGGTGGTGACAAAACCTTTTGTTCCATAAGAGCCGTCAACCGTCGTTACGGTAACGTCTGCACCGAGCGCCTTGAATTCTTCCTCATAGAAAACTTCTTCTTTGGTATTGAAACCAAGAATCACGCGTACCTGTTTGCCCTCTGCTATCAGCTTCTTGGCAAGCATATACAAAGGCGGAACACCAACACCACCGCCCAGAAGAAGCGGTGCTTCTCCTGAGCAGGATGTATCATAGCCGTTTCCAAGCTGTGTTAAAACGTCAAGTGTTGTACCGGTGGGAAGCGTTGCCATCTTTTCTGTGCCTTTTCCCACAACCTTATACAAAATGACAATAGCTTTTTCCGAATCGGTATCAATCACGTCGCATACCGAAATCGGACGACGAAGATAATAACCGTCAAGCAAAATATTGATAAACTGTCCGCAAGCAACGCCTGTAACATCACCGGCAAGCTTCATGCGATAAACAGAAGATGTCAGCGCCATGTTTTCGGTTACAGTATAAAAACCTTGTTTCATCTTGCCCCCCCCTTATGCATCGATTGTCGAAATGCAGAGAGTGGTTTCCTCCAGAACATCAAGAAGCACGTGAACGGTATCAAGAGAGGTGAACATGGTCACATTGTTTTCGGTGGCACTCTTACGAATCTCGTAACCGTCACTCTGCGAGCCGGTTGCCGCGTCGCTTGTGTTGATCACATATGCGATATGACCCTGACGGATCGAATCATAGATTTCGTCACTACCCTCACCAATCTTCTTCAAAACGTGTGTGCGAATACCGTTCTTTTTCAAGAACTCAGCTGTACCTGCAGTTGCTTCAATGTTAAAGCCGAGGTTGTAGAAGCGACGAATCAAAGGAAGCGCTTCTTCTTTATCTTTATCAGCAATGGTAGCAAATACCGTTCCGTAGTTCTGCAGGTGCATACCCGAAGCCTGAAGCGCTTTGTAAAGCGCACGATTCAACTTGTCGTCATAACCGATGGCTTCACCCGTGGACTTCATTTCGGGAGAGAGGTAAGCGTCAAGACCGTGAATCTTGTTAAAGGAGAAGACAGGAACTTTTACATACCATCTCTTCTTTTCTTCGGGATAAATATCAAAGATTCCCTGCTCCTTCAAGGTCTTGCCCATGATCACTTCGGTTGCAATGTCAGCAAGAGAGTAGCCGGTCGATTTGGAAAGGAACGGAACCGTTCTCGAAGAACGGGGATTTACTTCAATGATAAATACGTTATCGTCTTTATCAACAATAAACTGAATGTTGAAAAGACCAACAATGCCAAGACCGAGACCAAGCTTCTTCGCATAGGTCAGAATCGTTCCCTTTACCTTGTTCGAAATGCTGAAGGAAGGATATACGCTGATCGAGTCACCCGAGTGAATACCGGTTCTTTCAACAAGCTCCATGATACCGGGAATGAACACGTCGCGACCGTCGCAGATAGCATCCACTTCCACTTCTTTACCGCTGATATACTTGTCAACGAGAACAGGCTTGTCCTCATCAATTTCAACAGCAGTCTTAAGGTAGTGGCGAAGCTGTGCTTCGTTGGCAACGATCTGCATCGCACGTCCGCCAAGCACAAACGAAGGACGAACCAAAACGGGATAGCCGATCGCAGCAGCCGTCGCCACGCCGTCCTCAATCTTGGTCACAGCCTTGCCCTGCGGCTGAGGAATGTTAAGCTCGCGCAAGATTTTTTCAAACATATCGCGGTTTTCAGCGCGGTCAATCGCAGCACAGTCTGTACCAACAATCTTAACACCTCTCTTGTCAAGCGGTTCGGCAAGGTTAATTGCTGTCTGACCGCCAAGAGAAGCAATCACGCCCTCGGGATTTTCAAACTCGAGGATGTTCATCACATCTTCCGGTGTAAGGGGTTCAAAGTAAAGCTTATCGCTTGTGGTATAATCTGTTGAAACCGTTTCGGGGTTGTTGTTGATGATAATCGCTTCGTAGCCCGAGTTCTTAATGGTTGTCACAGCGTGAACGGTGGAATAGTCAAATTCAACGCCCTGACCGATACGAATCGGACCTGCACCCAAAACAACAAGTTTTTTGGAGTCTGTCAGAATCGAATCATTTTTACCCGAATAAGACGAGTAGAAGTAAGGAATATACGCACCGGTGTGCAGGGTGTCAACCATACGGAAAACAGGCTTAATGCCGTTTTGTTTTCTCATGTCCGAAACTTCAAGTTCGGAAACACCCCAAATTTTCGCAATATATTTATCCGAGAAGCCCATTTTCTTGGCAGCCACAAGGCTTTCAAGTGTTTTATCTTCAAGCTTCTTTTCAGCTTCCACAATGCGTGCGATGGCTTCCAAGAAATAGCGTGTGATCTTTGTCACATCGTAAATGGTGTCAAGTGATACACCAAGACGGATCGCCTGCGTTACGGCAAAAATATTGTCATAACGGAAATCCTTCATATAGGCAAGAAGCTCGTCCCCCGACATCGAATCGAACTTCGCAAGATGGAGATGGCAAACACCAATCTCAAGCGAACGCACCGATTTCAAGAGACACTCTTCAAGATTAGAGCCGATACCCATAACCTCGCCCGTAGCCTTCATCTGTGTACCGAGAAGATTCGAGGCATTGGTGAACTTATCAAACGGGAAACGGGGGAACTTCGCAACGATATAATCAAGCTGAGGCTCCATCGAACCCTTGCCGCCTGCCACTTCAATCTCGTCAAGTGTCATACCAACTGCAATCTTAGCCGTTACTCTTGCAATCGGGTAACCCGACGCCTTAGAAGCAAGCGCAGACGAACGCGATACACGGGGATTGACTTCAATCAGATAATACTCGCTGGTTTCGGGATTCAGAGCAAACTGTACGTTGCATCCGCCTTCGATCTTGAGTTCACGAATGATCTTGATTGCCGAATCGTTCAGCATCTTAAGATCGTGATCGTTCAGTGTGAGGATAGGTGCCACAACGATCGAGTCACCCGTGTGAATACCAACAGGGTCAATATTTTCCATGCCGCAAATGGTAATGGCACGGTCAGAAGAGTCACGCATAACCTCAAATTCAATTTCCTTGTAGCCGCGAACACTCTTTTCAATCAAAACCTGATGTACCGGAGAAAGCTTAAAGCCGTTTCTGCCGATTTCAATCAGTTCTTCTTCGTTGTAGGCAAAGCCGCCACCCGTACCGCCAAGAGTAAAGGCAGGACGGAGAACAACGGGATAACCAATCCTTGCCGCGGCCGCTTTGGCTTCTTCAAGATTGTATGTGATCTCGGAAGGAATGGTGGGCTCGCCGATCGATTGGCAAAGTTCCTTGAACAATTCACGGTCCTCTGCACGTTCAATACTTTCACTGGGTGTGCCGAGAAGCTCAACGTGGCATTCTTTCAAAACGCCTTTTTTCTCAAGTTGCATCGCAAGGTTAAGACCTGTCTGTCCGCCAATACCGGGAACAATCGCATCAGGTCTTTCATAGCGAAGAATTTTAGCAACATACTCAAGCGTCAAAGGCTCCATATAAACCTTGTCAGCAATGGTAGTATCCGTCATAATGGTAGCGGGATTGGAGTTTACAAGAACAACCTCGTACCCTTCTTCCTTGAGCGCAAGACAAGCCTGCGTTCCGGCGTAGTCAAATTCAGCTGCTTGTCCGATTACAATAGGACCAGAGCCGATAATCAGAATCTTTTTCAGATCAGATCTTTTTGCCATGTTGATGCCTCCTCTAACAATCGAATCTATATAAATTTATTTTTGATAAATGATTTTTCCGTCAATCACAGTCAGGTAATTGACACCGTACAGCGTCTCACCGGCAAACGGTGTTGCACGTCCTTTGGACAAGAACTCTTCGGGATTGACGGTGAAAGCTTCTTCAAGCTTCCAAACCGAAAAGCTGTTTTTGTCCGGAATACCAAAACGCTTTCTCGGGTTGATCGCCATAAGCTCGATCAGCTTTTCAAGTGTTAAAACCCCCGACTTGACAAGGTGAGTGTACATAACGGCAAATGCGGTTTCAAGACCCACAATACCAAACGCACTCTTTTCAAGACCTCTTGATTTTTCTTCCTCGGAATGCGGCGCATGGTCGGTTGCGATCATATCGATCGTACCGTCGAGAATACCTGCCACAAGCGCTTCCCTGTCTTTTTTGCCGCGAAGCGGAGGATTCATTTTGAATCTGCCCTCTTCTTTAAGATCAGAATCATCCATCACCAAATAATGCGGCGCGGTTTCACAGGTCACATCAAGCCCATCCGCTTTTGCCTTACGGATCAATTCCACTGTTTCTTTTGCGGAAATGTGGCAAACATGGTACGCGCACCCTGTTTTGCGTACAAGCTCAATGTCTCTTGCCACCTGTGCATATTCGCTTTCGGAGCAGATCCCGCGGTGTCCGTGCGCTTTGGCATATTCACCGTCGTGAATATATCCGCCTTTCAAAAGGCTGTTGACTTCACAGTGTGCCACAATCACCTTTCCGAGCGCTTTTGCTTTTCGCATAGCAGCTTCCATCATGTCATCACTCTGCACGCCTCTGCCATCATCCGAAAAGCCAAGTGTGTAAGATGCAAGCGCATCCATGTCGGAAAGACACTCTCCTTTTTGCCCAACCGTAATAGCGGCATAAGGATAAATATCAATCGTCGCATCCTTCTCGATCAAAACAAGCTGTTCCTTCATGTGTTCAACCGAATCAGGCACAGGGTTCAAATTGGGCATGGTGCACACAGCGGTATAACCACCCCTTGCAGCAGATGCCGATCCCGTTGCAATCGTTTCTTTATAAGAAAAGCCCGGCTCACGAAAATGCACATGCACATCGCAAAAACCGGGAAAAATAACATATTCAGGAGAAGAAAAGGCAGTAATTCCCATAGTGGACAGAACAGTCTCTGCCATGGGAGCAATCGTAGTATCGTTCATAAAAAATTTCTTCAGTTTGCTCATGAAACAATCTCCTTTTCCTGTTGGTTGTATAAACAAATATAACAAAAAAGCCTGTCGTTTTGACAAGACTTGGGTCTGCCTTGCCGCCACAATCGGAAGAAAGGTTTTCTCTGCTGAAGCAAGTGAAAACAAACACTCGAAAGCTTCAGCACGATATTTGATTTATTATAGCATTGATCGACATTTTTGTCAAGAGATGCGCACTATCTTTTTGTGAAAATATCAAACAAAAATCCTTGTCGTTTATGTTCAAAATAACAAAGATTTTCCCTTGTATCAAGACAAAAATACCGAGGAAAACATGATGAATTTCCTCGGTATTTTTTCATTGATTCAAAATCAGAACAAACCGGAAATCTTTCCGTTCGAATCCACGTCGATCTTTTCAGCAGCGGGAACTTTGGGAAGACCGGGCATCGTCATAATGTCGCCGGTAAGAGCCACGATAAAGCCCGCGCCTGCAGAAACCTTAACCTGACGAACGGTTACAGTAAAGCCTGTGGGTGCGCCAAGCTTGGTCATATCATCCGAGAAGCTGTACTGCGTCTTGGCCATGCAGACAGGCATCTTGTCAAAACCAAGCGCTGTCAGTCTGTCAATTTCCTTCTTGGCAGCAGGAGCAAAGATCACACCGTCACCACCGTAAACGCGGGTAACGATCGCTTCAATCTTCTTTTCGATGGTTGCATCCAGCTCATAGCTGAAGGAAAAATCATTCTTTTCTTCGCAAAGACGAACCACTTCTTCAGCAAGAGCCATACCGCCCTTGCCGCCGTCAGCCCATACAGTGGAAAGAACTACGTTAACACCCAGAGCCTTGCACTTCTCAATGACGAGATTGATTTCGGCATCGGTATCGGTCGGGAAACGGTTAACAGCCACAACGCAAGGAAGCTTGTAAACGTTCTTGATGTTGGAAACGTGACGGAGGAGGTTGGGAATACCTGCTTCAAGTGCAGACAGATTCTCAGAACCGAGTTCAGTCTTGGGCATACCGCCGTGCATCTTAAGCGCACGAACCGTAGCAACCATAACAACCGCATCGGGATTGAGGCCTGCGTAACGGCACTTGATATCAAGGAACTTCTCTGCACCGAGGTCAGCGCCGAAGCCGGCTTCGGTAACAGCGTAGTCACCAAGCTTCATTGCCATCTTGGTGGCAATGACCGAGTTACAGCCGTGTGCAATGTTAGCGAAAGGACCGCCGTGAACAAATGCAGGCGTACCTTCGAGAGTCTGAACAAGGTTAGGCTTCAGAGCATCCTTCAAAAGAGCTGCCATAGCGCCAACAGCGTTCAAGTCACCTGCGGTAACAGGCTTTTCATCGTAGGTATAAGCAACCACAATGCGGGAAAGACGAGCCTTGAGGTCATCAATCGAGTTCGCAAGGCAGAATACAGCCATGATTTCGGAGGCAACCGTAATATCAAAGCCGTCTTCA
Organism: Clostridia bacterium; assembly: GCA_017532025.1. Taxonomy (GTDB): domain Bacteria; phylum Bacillota; class Clostridia; order Oscillospirales; family CAG-272; genus RGIG1993. The sequence goes on from JAFXJX010000014.1 coordinate 16,364, forward strand.
CGGGGTGTACCGTTGACTCTGCCGCCAACGCCGTCCACAACAAAACGAAGCTGACGGTCATTCATGTCAACGCAACGCTTCCAAGTGATGCGACGAGGGTCAATGCCGAGCTTGTTACCCTGATAAATGTGGTTATCAAGCATAGCAGCAAGAAGATTGTTTGCAGCACCAATGGCGTGGAAGTCGCCTGTAAAGTGGAGGTTGATGTCTTCCATCGGAACAACCTGTGCATAACCGCCACCTGCAGCGCCGCCCTTAACACCGAATACAGGGCCGAGAGAAGGCTCGCGGAGAGCTACCACAACATTCTTGCCAATGCGGCGCAGACCGTCGGAAAGACCGATGGTTGTGGTGGTTTTGCCCTCACCCGCAGGGGTGGGAGTGATAGCTGTAACAAGAATCAGCTTGCCGTTCTTACGTTCACTTTCATTGAGCAGCGCGTAGTCAACTTTTGCTTTGTACTTGCCATATTGCTCCATATATTTTTCATCAACACCTGCCACCTTTGCAATTTCGGTAATAGGTTTCATTTCTGTTGCCTGAGCAATTTCAATATCGGAAAGATATGCCATTTCTGAGAAATCTCCTTGTTTATGTTAATTATTTGAAATACTTCACTGCCGACTCAAACATCTTCATATCGAAGATGCCGTCAACATTCTTATAAAGACCCGAACCAATACGCTCGCTGTGACCCATCTTACCGAATACACGTCCGTCGGGAGAGGTAATACCCTCGATCGCATACGTCGAATTGTTGGGGTTAAAGCGAATATCGCTGGTTGCGTTACCGTCAAAGTCAACGTACTGTGTTGCAATCTGACCGTTTGCTGCAAGGCTTCTTACCACTTCTTCAGAAGCAAGGAAGCGACCTTCACCGTGCGAGATCGGAACGGTAAACACATCACCCACGTTGGTAGCAGCAAGCCAAGGGCTCTTGTTCGATGCAATGCGAATTCTCACAAGCTTCGACTGGTGGCGAGCAATCGAGTTAAAGGTCAGTGTCGGGCAATTTTCATCGGTGTCAATGATCTTGCCGTAAGGCACAAGACCAAGCTTCACAAGTGCCTGGAAGCCGTTACAGATACCTGCCATCAAACCGTCGCGGTTGTTCAGAAGGTTGTGAACCTCTTCTTTGATTGCGGCATTGCGGAAGAATGCCATAATGAATTTACCCGATCCGTCGGGTTCGTCGCCGCCCGAGAAACCACCGGGAACAAAGATCATCTGCGATTCCTTCAGCTTTTCTGCAAACGCATCAACACTTCTCGAAATACCGTCAGCGGTGAGGTTGTTAATCACAAAGATCTCAGCATCAGCACCTGCATCACGCATCACTTTTGCTGTGTCAAATTCGCAGTTTGTGCCGGGGAATACAGGAATCAGAACTTTGGGCTTTGCCACTTTAATGGCAGGCGCTTTTCTTTCCTCCGCCTTAAAGGAGAAGGTTTCAAGCGCAAATTCGCCCTCTTTTTCAAGCATGGGATATACACCCTCAAGCTTGTTTTCATAGAGAGAATCAAGAGCTTTCATGCAAAGCGAAGTGTCACCGTAAACAATCGCTTTTTCTTCGGTCACAGTACCGACAAGCTTGCCTTCCACATCGGAATCCACTTCAAGGAGGAATGCGCCGTAACGGTAACCAAAAATATCGTCAAGTGTCATGGATGCGTCATACGCAAAACCAAAACCGTTACCGATTGCCATCTTGTAAACAGCCTCAGCAACACCGCCATAAGTGGGCGTATAAGCTGCATACACCTTGCCCTGACGCATCAGATTGGTTACCTTGCTGTACAATGCAGTCAAAGACTCGGTTACAGGCAGATTGTTTTCATCATATTCAGGTGCCAAAAGCACAAGCTTGTGACCTGCTTTTTTGAATTCAGGTGTAATAACTTCATCGGTGTGACCGGTGGTAACAGCAAAGGAAACGAGTGTGGGCGGAACATCAAGATCCTCAAACGAACCGGACATCGAGTCTTTACCGCCAATCGAACCGATCTTCAGTTCCATCTGCGCCTTGAATGCGCCGAGAAGTGCGGAAAGCGGCTTGCCCCAACGCTTTTCATCCTTACCAAGCTTTTCAAAATATTCCTGGAAAGTGAGATATACGTCATCAAAGGATGCGCCGATCGCAATCAGCTTGGATACACTTTCGATCACAGCAAGATACGCGCCGTGATAAGGGCTCTTTTCAGAAATAAAAGGGTTGTAGCCCCAAGCCATGTAAGAGCAAGTGTTGGTGTGCTTCTTTTCAACCGAAATCTTATGAACCATTGCCTGAATCGGTGTCAGCTGCTTCTTACCGCCAAAAGGCATAAGCACTGTACCTGCACCAATGGTTGAGTCAAAGCGTTCGGAAAGACCGCGCTTGGAGCAGACGTTAAGATCAGAAACAAGAGCCTCGTAGCCTGCCTTGAAATCGGCAACAGCTTCCTTTTCATAAGAAGCGGTACTCGCAGGAGCAATGGTGATATGCTTCTCTGCACCGTTGGAATTCAAGAATTCGCGGGAAAGGTCAACGATTGTTTTGCCATTCCAATGCATACGAAGACGAGGTTCTTCTGTCACCTTTGCCACAACAGTAGCTTCGAGGTTCTCAGAAAGCGCGAGAGCCATAAAAGCTTCTACGTTTTCCTTTTCTACCACAACTGCCATTCTTTCCTGCGATTCAGAAATCGCAAGTTCAGTACCGTCAAGACCGTCGTATTTCTTCGGAACAGCATCCAGATTGATATCAAGACCGTCAGCAAGTTCACCCACGGCAACTGAAACACCGCCTGCACCGAAGTCATTACAACGTTTGATCATACGGGTGGCTTCGGGATTACGGAAAAGCCTTTGCAATTTTCTTTCCTCGGGGGCATTACCCTTCTGTACTTCTGCACCGCAAGTTTCAAGCGACGAGAGCGTGTGCTTTTTGGAAGAACCGGTAGCACCACCGCATCCGTCACGGCCGGTACGTCCGCCGAGCAGGATAACAACGTCGCCGTCTTCAGGGCGTTCACGGCGCACATTGGCAGCGGGAGCCGCCGCAATCACAGCACCGATCTCCATTCTCTTAGCAGCATATCCGTCATGGAAGAGTTCATCAACCATACCGGTAGCAAGCCCGATCTGGTTGCCGTAAGAAGAATAACCGGCAGCAGCGGTGGTAACGATTTTTCTTTGAGGAAGCTTACCCTTGATGGTTTCGGAAACCGCCTTTGTGGGGTCAGCGCCGCCGGTTACACGCATTGCGGCGTAAACGTAAGATCTACCCGAAAGCGGGTCACGGATTGCACCGCCAATACAAGTAGCAGCACCGCCAAAAGGCTCAATTTCGGTGGGATGGTTGTGTGTTTCGTTCTTAAACAGAAGGAGCCAAGGCTCTTTCACGCCATCCACTTCCACGTCCATCTTTACCGTACAAGCGTTGATTTCTTCCGATTCATCAAGCTTGTCAAGATAGCCGTGTTTTTTCAGATAGCGAACAGCAAGTGTGGCAATGTCCATCAGATTCTGCGGCTTGGTTCTGCCAAGCGCTTCACGGGTTGCCACGTATTCGTTATAGGTTTCTTCAAGGAGCTTGTCCTCAAAGGTCACTTTGTCAATGGTAGTCAGGAATGTTGTATGACGGCAGTGGTCAGACCAGTACGTGTCGATCATACGAATCTCGGTAATGGTGGGATTTCTGTTTTCGGTGCGGAAATAGTCACGGCAGAAACGGATATCATCGGTATCCATAGCAAGACCGTAGGTTTTCACAAATTCAGCAAGACCGTCTTCATCAAGATCAATAAAGCCGTCAAGTGTTGCTACTTCAGTGGGAATATCATACTGAACAGCAAGTGTTTCGGGAAGAGAGAGCGATGCTTCCCTTGCTTCCACGGGGTTAATCACGTACTTTTTGATTTCAGCAAGCTCTTCCGATGTAAAGTTGCCCTCAAGCACGTAAACGCGTGCGGTGCGAATCGTAGGGCGCTCACCGCAGGAAATGATCTGAATGCACTGTGCGGCAGAGTCTGCACGCTGGTCGAACTGTCCGGGCAGATATTCCACGGCAAATACCGCATCACCTTCTGTAGGAAGTTCTTTGGTTACAATATCAAGCTGAGGCTCGGAAAAAACCGAGTTCACAGCATCGGCAAAAAGATCTTCTGAAATATTTTCCACATCGTAACGGTTAAAAAGGCGAATATTGGTAACACCTTTCATACCGAGGAGATTGCGGACTTCGGAAAGGATGGCTTTCGCTTCGTTGGCAAGACCTTCTCTTTTTTCAACAAAAATTCTAAAGACCATATTCGGTTTCTCTCCTTGTTGTTTCGATTCGTTGTGTTTTGTGTATCTTGCGGTACAATGCTCTTGTTCAGATCACTGTTTTTTCGCCGCAAGTGCTCTTTGACCAATATCATTACGGTAGTAAGCATTGTCAAAGGAAATTGTCTTTACATAGGAATACGCAGTATCAATGGCAGTTTCAAGCGTTTCGGAAACAGCTGTTACACCAAGAACTCTGCCGCCGTTTGTCAAAAGTTTTCCGTCTTTGAGCGATGCGCCCGCCACAAAAACTTTATCCTGAACGGTTTCGGGAATGGTCATAACAAAACCTTTTTCATACGCGGTGGGATAACCCTTGGACGCCATAATCACACAGCAGGCATTCTTCTTGCTGAACTTCACTTGGGTTTGGGCAAGCGTTTCGTTGGTAACAGCTTGCATCACCGTCAAAAGATCGCTTTCGAGAAGCGGAAGGACAACTTGTGTTTCAGGGTCACCGAAACGGCAGTTGTATTCAATCACCTTGGGACCGTTTTCGGTAATCATAAGACCAAAATACAAGCAGCCCTTAAAGGTGCGACCCTCGGCATTCATGGCATTCATGGTCGGCAAAAAGATTTCCTTCATGCACCGCTCAGCCAAATCTTCTGTGTAATAGGGATTGGGAGCAACCGTTCCCATACCGCCTGTATTCAAGCCCGTATCGTTATCACCTGCGCGCTTGTGGTCCATGGAAGAAACCATGGGAACCAGTGTTTTACCGTCGGTAAAGGCAAGAACCGATACTTCGGGACCTGTCAGGAATTCTTCAATCACAACATGGTCACCGCTTGCACCAAAGACTTTATCTTCCATCATGGATTTTACCGCATCTTTGGCTTCATCTCTTGTCATGGCAATGATAACGCCTTTGCCAAGCGCAAGACCGTCAGCTTTGATAACAGTGGGAATCGGAGCTGTTTCGAGATAGGAAAGCGCCTTTTCCATATCATCAAACACTTCGTAAGTTGCGGTGGGAATGCCGTACTTTTTCATGAGATTTTTGGAAAACACCTTGCTTCCCTCAATCACAGCGGCATTGGCGCGCGGACCAAAGCAAGGAATTCCCTTTTCTTCAAGCGCATCCACACAGCCAAGCACAAGAGGATCGTCGGGAGCAACCACTGCATAATCAATCTTGTTTGCCACGGCAAACGCAACAATTGCGGGAATGTCTTTTGCCCCAATGTTAACGCAAGTGGCGTCAGCGGCAATATCGCCATTACCGGGGAGCGCAAAAATCTCGGAAACTGTTTTATTCTCTTTGATTTTCTTGATGATGGCGTGTTCTCTTCCGCCACCACCGACAACCATTATTTTCATATCTGTATCCTTTTGGCAATTAGTGATGGAACAAACGCATACCCGTAAAGGAAAGTGTCATACCATACTTGTTACAGCAATCGATCACGGCATCGTCGCGAATCGATCCGCCGGGTTCGGCAATATACTTCACACCGCTCTTCTTGGCGCGTTCAATGTTATCGCTGAACGGGAAGAAAGCATCCGAGCCGAGAGCCACGCCGTCGATGGTAGCAAGATATGCCTTGGCTTCTTCATCGGTAAGAGGCGCGGGCTGTTCGGTGAAATACTTCTGCCAGTTGCCGTCTGCACAAACATCTTCTTCGTTCTTATTGATATATCCGTCGATGACATTGTCTCTGTCGGGTCTGCCAAGCGTATCCTTGAAAGGCAGGTTCAAAACCTTGTCATGCTGACGGAGGAACCATGTGTCCGCTTTACCGCCTGCAAGACGTGTGCAGTGAATTCTCGACTGCTGACCTGCGCCAACACCGATCGCCTGACCGTCAACAGCAAAGCATACCGAGTTCGACTGGGTGTATTTCAGTGTAATCAAAGCAATGATCAAATCACGAATCGCAGATTCAGGAAGATCCTTGTTCTCAGTTACAATATTGGAAAGCAGTTCGCGGTTGATTTCAAAATTATTTCTTCCCTGCTCAAAGGTAATGCCGAACACATCCTTGTGTTCAATCGGAGCAGGAACATAGTTGGGATCAATTTTTACGATGTTGTAGTTGCCCTTTCTCTTCGACTTGAGAATCTCAAGCGCTTCGGGCTCATAACCGGGAGCAATGATACCGTCGGAAACCTCTCTCTTGATCATCAGAGCGGTGGTCACATCGCATACATCGGAAAGTGCAACCCAGTCACCGAAGGAACACATTCTGTCAGTTCCTCTGGCTCTTGCGTAAGCGCAAGCGAGAGGAGAATCGTCAAGGCCTTCAATGTCGTCAACAAAGCAAGCCTTCTTGAGTTTTTCGGAAAGCTTCACACCTACTGCGGCAGAGGTCGGGCTTACGTGCTTGAAGGATGTAACAGCAGGAAGACCTGTCGCTTCCTTCAGTTCCTTAACAAGCTGCCAGGAGTTAAACGCATCAAGGAAGTTAATAAAACCGGGACGACCGGAAAGGATTTCAATCGGGAGATCCTCGCCATTTTGCATAAAAATCTTCGCAGGCTTTTGGTTAGGGTTACAACCGTATTTCAGTTCAAATTCTTTCATGTCTTATTCCCTCACTTATTCTTGTTTACAATTCTTGTTTCGGTAGCACCGCTTTCAAGATCGATATAACGAACAAAAAGCGATACCTTGTTGTCTTCATTGAGATTGCTCCAGATCAAATCGGTCAATGTATCAATATCCACATTGGGAAGCTCAAGCGTCTTCGGCTCGCCTTCAAAAGACGGAAGCGGATTGCCGTCACAATTGTAGGTGTGAATAAACTTGGCTTTTCCCGCAACGGGATTCGAGTAAGCATAGGTGAATCTTTCGCAGGAAGAATCATCGCCCTCTGCACTCTTGAGAATCGACATTGCGTAATTCATATCGCCGTTTTCGAGGTGAATGATACCTGAAATTCTGGGTGTGAAGTTAGGCTTGTCATCTTCAAATTCACGGGTTCTGAGCGCCTGTTCAAAGGTCATTTGTTTGTCCATCAAGTCATAGATGGTATCGGTCTGATCACCGTTGGTAACAATGGTCTTGTTGCCAAGCACTCTGACAGGATAGTAAATGATCAGATGCGGGTCAACCATCTTCGATTCGTCAAAAGCCTTGGTGCGCATCGCTTCGCCCTCGGCAACGAACACGCGGTTACGGCTGTTCACGCTTCTGCCCATGATAAAATATGCGGTTACGGCTTTTTTGCCGTCGGCAGATTTGCCAATCATAATACCTCTGCCATGATAGGCAAGAGAGTTAAGTTCATTTGCAATCGTAGAAACTTTCATATTTACACTCCTTTGATAAACACTTTGTTGTCAACGACTTCAATTCTGTCGTCGCAGAACAGTTTGACCGATGCGGGAAGAATCTTCCATTCCGCCTCTTCCATAATTCTCTTCTGAAGGGTTTCAGGGGTATCGTCTTCCTTCACTTCAACCGCTTTTTGCATCACGATTGGTCCTGCATCACATTCGGGGGTAACAATATGTACCGTAGCACCCGAAAGCTTCACACCTTTTTCAAGGGCTGCTTGGTGAACATACAAGCCGTAAAAACCTTTTCCGCAAAAAGACGGAATCAAGGCAGGATGCACGTTCAAAATCCTGTTGGGGAATTTTTCATATACCTGTTCATCGATGATGGTAAGAAATCCTGCCAAAACAACAAGATCGATCTTTGCCGCCACAAGCGTGTCGGCAAGCGCTTTGGAATACTCCGCAATGCTTGCATACTCCTTGCGTGCAAGCACCTTGGATTCAATTTGGTTGTTTTCAGCCCTAACCAAAGCATACACATCGGGTTTGGAAGCAATTACCAACGAAATCTCTCCGTTGCCAAGCTCACCGCGTTTTTCGGCATCGATCAGCGCTTGTAAATTCGTGCCGCCTCCCGAAACAAGAACGGCAATTCTCTTCTTACCCATTAGCAAAGCACCACGCCGTCATCGCCTTTGATGATCTCGCCGATCACGTAGGCATCTTCACCGTTGGCACGAAGAATTCCAAGTGCGGTTTCTACCTGTTCAGCAGGAACCACAACGCTCATACCAACGCCCATGTTATAGGTATTGTACATATCGCGTTCGGGAATATTACCGGTCTTAGCAATCATATCGAAGATAGGAAGTACTCTAACAGCGCTCTTATCAATTTTAGCAGTTAAGCCTTTCGGAATCGAGCGCGGGATGTTTTCATAGAAACCGCCGCCTGTGATGTGGCTGATTCCCTTAACGTCAACCTTTTCCAGGAGTGCAAGAATTGATTTTACATAAATTTTAGTGGGAACAAGGAGTGCCTCCGCAACGCTCTTGCCGCCAAGTTCTTTTTGGGGTTCATACAGTGCGGGAGGATTGTTGTCAATGTCAAATACTTTACGAACAAGCGAGAAGCCGTTGGAATGAACACCACTCGAAGCGAGTGCGATCACAACGTCACCCTCATTCATCTTTTTGTTATCAAGGATCTTTTCCTTGTCAACAATACCCACAGCAAAACCTGCAAGGTCATAATCCTCGCTCGGCATCATACCGGGATGTTCAGCGGTTTCACCGCCGATGAGTTCTGCACCCGACTGAACACATCCTTCAGCAACACCGCCAACAATGGCAGCGATCTTTTCGGGATAGTTCTTGCCGCAAGCGATATAGTCAAGGAAAAAGAGGGGCTTTGCGCCAGCACAAATAATATCGTTTACACACATAGCAACGGCATCAATACCAATGGTATCGTGCTTGTCCATCAGAATAGCAAGCTTAACCTTGGTACCGCATCCGTCAGTACCTGAAACAAGAACGGGATTCTTGTAGCCCGAAAGGTCAAGGGCAAAGAGTCCGCCAAAGCCACCGATATCATCGGCCTTTCCGTTCACCATGGTACGGGCAATGTGTTTTTTCATCAGTTCAACTGCTTTATACCCGGCAGTAATATCCACACCGGCTGCTGCGTAGCTATCGGATTTCGACTGGTTATGCATAATAAAAACCTTCCTTTTCAACAATTGTCTTTTAATACGTAATCTGTTTTATTCCTTGCCCGACCAACAGTAGGTGCAAAGTTTACATGGTTCAAGGCCAATTGCCTTGATAATTCCCTCAAGGGATTGAAATTCAAGAGATGCAAAATTCATTTTATCGCAAATCGCTTTGCGAAGCGCCTTACCGCGCTCTGTGGAAAAGTCGCTGTATTCTTCAAGATATTTAAGTCCTTCTTCGCCTTCAAGCTCCACGATTGTTGCTCTTGTTAAAAGCTCCATTTCGTTGGTAGAGCTTGAAAAGTTCAGATATTTGCAGCCGTACATAATAGGCGGACACGCCGAACGCATATGAACGCTCTTGGCACCGTTATCATATAAGAATTCAACCGTTTCTCTCAGCTGTGTGCCGCGCACGATCGAGTCATCCACAAACAAAAGATTTTTGTCAACGATCAACTCATGTACCGGAATCTGTTTCATTTTGGCAACTTTTTTGCGATCGGATTGCTTGGAGGAAATAAAGCTTCTCGGCCAAGTAGGCGTGTATTTAATAAAGGGACGCGCAAAATGAATGTCGCTCTTGTTGGCGTAACCGATGGCATGAGGTGTGCCTGAATCCGGAACACCGCACACGTAGTCAATATCGGTAATATTGCCCTCCTTCATATCGTGCTCTGCCATAATGGCGCCGTTGCGATAACGCATGGTTTCCACATTTACCCCCTCATACGTCGCATTGGAATAACCATAATACGACCAAAGAAACGCACAAATCCGCATTTCTTTACCGGGAGGAGAGAGCTGTTCAACACCGTCGGGGGTAATTTCCACAATCTCAGCAGGTCCAAGCTCTCTCAAATCTCTGAAACCGAGCTTTTGATAAGCAAACGACTCAAACGAGACACAATACCCGTCTTCCCCCTGACCAAGCACCACAGGTGTTCTTCCCAAGCGGTCACGAGCCGCAATCAAGGTGCCGTCATCTTTCAAAATAAGAATCGAAGCAGAACCTTGAATCACCTCTTGTACAAAGCGAATGCCCTCTGTAAAGCTTTCCTTTTGCGCAATCAAGGCAGCAAGCAACTCGGTGGAATTGATCTTTCCGCCTGTCATGGCATTAAAATGACCGTTAGATGATAGATAACGCTCCGCCAGTTCCTCCAAATTATTGACAGCACCGACGATACAAATGGCAAATACACCAAGTGCCGAGCGAATCAAAAGCGGCTGCGGATCCGAATCACTGATACAACCGATGGCAGATGTTCCCTTCATTTCGTCAAAAACACGCTCAAACTTGGTACGGAAGGGTGAATTCTCAATATTGTGAATCTCTCTTTGGAGTCCAATCTTTTTGTCGTATGCAGCAAGACCGCCGCGTCTTGTTCCCAAATGAGAATGATAGTCTGTTCCGAAAAATACATCCGTAAGACAATCCTCTTTTGCGGCTATGCCAAAAAAACCACCCATTGTTTCTCCTTTTCCTTTATCAATGTGATCAAAAAAGCGTTTGAGCGAAGGGCGAAATCAATCACCCTTCGCAGAACGTTTGATTTATGCAAAGAACAACTTGGAAAGAGTCATAGGATCAATATACTCACCGTTCTTGTAAACGCGCATATTGCCCGATGCAATCTCGTCGATCAGCATAACCTTGCCGTCAGCATCATAACCGAATTCAAACTTGATATCGTAAAGAACAAGACCTTTTTCAAGAAGATCGTCAGCAACGATCTTCGTGATCTTCTGCGTCATCACTTTGATATCATCATACTGCTCGGCAGTCATAACACCAAGATCAACAAGGCCATCCTTGGTTACAAGCGGGTCGCCTTTTGCGTCATTCTTAAAGGTTGTTTCCACGTATGCGGGAAGATCAGCGCCTTCTTCAATATAGTCGCTGTAACGACGGTAGAAAGAACCAACAGCCTTGTGACGGCAGATCACTTCAAGACCCTTACCGAAAGCTTTTGCAGGAAGAACTTCCATGGTGGTGTTTTCGAGGTCAGCACTGATATAATGCGTCTTGATGCCTGCAGCATTCACTTTTTCAAAGAAATAGATCGACATGCGAAGGTTTACATCGCCAACACCTTCAATGGTGAGGCCGACGGAGTTTTCACCGGGATCAAACACACCGTCTTTGCCGGTACAGTCATCCTTAAATTTCAAGAGATAGTTTCCGTTGTCAAGAGCAAATACATCTTTGGTTTTTCCTGTGTAAACGTGTTTCATAATCATAAACTCCTTCTATTTCAAAAAAAATAAAACAAAATTCAAATATTACTGATTCAGCTCAGCGGCAATCTGCTGATCTTTTTCAAGAACCTTTGCCGCATCCGCTTCTCTTTTGGCAATCAACTTAGCGGAGAGTGCATCATCCGACAAAGCCAAAATTTGGGCTGCAAGCAAAGCGGCATTCACACCTCCATTGATGGCAACTGTGGCAACAGGCATACCGGAAGGCATCTGTACAGTTGACAAAAGGGCGTCAATGCCGTCAAGATATTGTGATTTACAAGGAATGCCGATAACAGGCAGAGTGGTACCTGCAGCCATAGCTCCTGCAAGATGAGCAGCCATTCCGGCGGCAGCAATAATCACGCCAAACCCTTTTTCACGGGCTTCGCGTGCAAAACGACTTGCTTGCTCGGGTGTTCTGTGCGCCGAGTAAACATGAACTTCAAAGGGGATCTCAAGAGATGTGAGGGTATCGGTAGTTTTACGGATAATAGGAAGATCGCTGTCGCTTCCCATAACAATTCCGACTTTTTTCATCTTAACCGTAACCGTTCCTTTCCTTAGTTTTGTTTGTGTTTTGTCAATGTATGTGAATCAAAATGTGTAACTGAACCAAAAAAAGGCGCACTTATTCTTTTTCAAGAACCAAGTGTGCCCAGACGGTCGGCTGATATTCAAATTTTCGCTCCCCTGTGGTTTCCCACTAACTACCGTCAGTTGCGAAAATCAACAGATAACTTATCCTCGGTCATTATATCACAAAAGGTCATCTTTTGTCAAGTATCTTCTTTTGTACTTTCTAACGAAATTTTTAAAAAACTGTATATTTTTTTGTCTAAAAAAAAATCAAGCTAAAAGACGTTACCCACCGAGTATTCCGTAAAACAGAATTCCCAAAAAAGCTGATATCACGATCAAAACAATCGGAGACACTTTCTTAACCTTCAAGCGAGGCAAGACCAAACGAACCGCAAGTAAAACCGCCATTATTGCAACAGCACAGAAATCAGGTGATACACTATCATTCACAGAGGAAAATGAAAAGAGTGTTGTAAACAGCATGGTCACACCGGTAGCCAAAACCAACCCCACAACAGTCGGTCTTACACCCGAAAGCACAGCCTGTACAATCGGTCGATTCAAAAAAGTACGTGCAAGAGCTGCAACCAAAAGAATGATCACAAAAGACGGAAGCACCACACCGAGCGTTGCCACAAATGCACCGAACACACCACCCTGCGATGAACCGACAAAGGTTGCCATGTTCACCGCAATCGGACCGGGCGTTGATTCTGCCACGGCAACCAGATCAAGAAACCTTTCTTCGGTCAACCAAGCATTTGACACAACTTCCTCACGAATCAACGGGATCATGCCGTATCCGCCGCCAAAGGAGATAAGACCGATTTTCAAGAAAGTAAAAAAGAGTTCAAGAAAAATCATGTTTCATCCTCCCTGTTTCGCTTTTTCAGGCGAAACCAAGAATAGGCAAAGAAACCGACAGCACCGCCAATCAGAATATACAACACCGCAGAAAAAGAAACCGAAAACAGCGAACTAACCAGCACCATTCCGACTGTTAACACCAAAAGACTCACAGAAAGAAGATTCTTGCGAATGCCTTTGAACAGCTTAACTCCTGCCGAAAGAATCAAAAACACCACCGCAACGCGAATTCCCATAAAGGCATACTGTACGTATTCAAACGAGAGAAATTCGTAAAAAAACAGCGAAATCAAATAAATCATCGCAAAAGACGGAATACAAACCCCAAGCGTTGCCAAAAGCGAACCGGCAAAACCTGCCATTTTATATCCGATATAGGTCGCGCTGTTGATGGCGATTGGCCCTGGTGTGGACTCGGAAATGGCTACCATATCCAAAAACTCTTCCCTGTCAAGCCACCCCCGTTTGGAAACAAATTCATTTTCCAAAAGCGCAAGCATCGCAATGCCGCCACCAAAGGTAAAGGCGCCGATTTTCAGCATCGTGAAAAACAGTGCCTGTAACAATTTTGTTTTTTTCATATCCGATCCGCCAACTGCTTCCCTCTTTCCGAGATCACACAAGTATTTTCCATCACAGAATCCTCAAGCACAATCTCCCCGATCGAATCCGCCGTTATGTAGCCTGTGTGTGGATTTTTCACCGAATCGATCGAGCCGATGATCTCCGCTTCCACATCTGAATATTCAAACGAAAGATCGCACCCCTCTGTTGTACAGTCGATCAGTTTCAAATTTTTGCAGTAACACAAGGGCTGCGTACCCTCAATGCGGCAACGCACAAGTGTTAGATTTTCAGAATACCATCCAAGATACTCGCCTTTCAAAACGCTGTCATACACCGTTACGTTCTTGGCGTGCCAAAAAGCATCCTTGGTGTCAAGATAAGAATGACGGATATCCAGATTCTCTACGTACTGAAAGGAATACTTCCCTTTCATTTTCAAACCGTCAGCGCTGACATTGCGGCATTCAAACAAAAAATATTCCGATTCCATTTTGCAATTTTCAATCGATATATCAGAGCAACGCCAACCAAATTCAGGCGATTTGACAACCGAATCCCGAATCACCATTGCCTTGCATTCGCGCAAACATTTGATTCCGTTTATCTCGCAAGAATCAATCACACCGTCTTCGGCATACCAGATCGGCGCTCGCGTCAGTTCATCCATTTTCGACTCGGCAAGAACAAAGCCTTTGGTGTGCCAGAACGGATAGCGAAGCGAAAACGAACACCCTCTCACCTCAATATTGCGCGCCTCTTTGAGTGCTGATTCCCCATCGCGGGGCCCTGCAAAAACACAGTTTTCCACACAGGAATCTGTCAAATGGTATAGCGCCCGTTCTTCATCAAAAATCTTTTCGCAAATTATTTTTTTCTGTGTCATATCTGTTTCTCTCATTTCTATTGTTCTATATTGATCGGCAACATTGTCATTCTTGTAGTGCAATATAGTTGATCAATAGTTTTTGTATTCAACCTTTTTGGTGCAAACTGAAATCAAGGTATCAACAGCGCAGGTCACAACAGCCTTGCCTTCGGTTCCCTCCAAAAAAGGTCACGCGCGGGTTTTCTTGCCATATCGCTTCCCTTTCTTGTCAAAACGCTCTGCAACATTTTGTAAAATTATACCACGATGCACAAAAAAAGTCAATAAAATATCCTAAAAACAAAGAGATCTAACTTTGGAAAACTCATTTTCAAACAGAAAAACTTTTATTTTTTCTTGACTTATTCGTCACTCTATGTTAAAATACTGTTTATGTAAAACAACGGCGAAAGCCGCAATACAAAGGACTTGGGTGAAGACTATGAAAAAAGGTTTTGACAACGATCAATATATCCGACTGCAATCAGAGCATATCCGCTCGCGCATTGACCAATTTGGCGGAAAACTGTATCTTGAATTCGGCGGAAAATTGTTTGACGACAATCACGCCTCGCGCGTATTACCCGGCTTTGAACCCGACAGTAAGGTCAAAATGCTTCTCCAACTGAAGGACCTCGCCGAGATCGTCATTGTCATTTCGGCAGATGCAATCGAGAAGAATAAGCGTCGCGGCGACCTCGGCATTACCTACGACGAAGAGGTACTCCGTCTTATTGACGCATTCCGTAGCATTGATCTGTTTGTCGGCAGCGTGGTCATCTCACAATTCAAAAATCAATCAACTGCCGAAGCCTTTGAAAAACGCCTGAAGGCGCTGGGCCTTTCTGTTTATCGCCACTATCACATTGCTGATTACCCCACCAATATTCCGCTCATTGTCAGTGATGACGGATACGGTAAAAACGATTATATCAAGACGTCCAGAAATCTCGTTGTTGTAACAGCACCCGGCCCTGGAAGCGGCAAAATGGCAGTTTGCCTTTCTCAGCTCTATCACGAACACAAGCGCGGTATCAGTGCAGGCTATGCTAAATTTGAAACCTTCCCGATTTGGAACCTGCCTTTGAAACATCCTGTCAACCTTGCATATGAAGCGGCAACGGCAGATCTCAACGATGTCAATATGATCGACCCGTTCCACCTCGAAGCTTACGGTGAAACCACTGTCAATTACAACCGCGATATTGAAATATTCCCTGTTCTCAAAACCATCTTTGACCGCATTTACGGCGAATGTCCCTACAAATCCCCCACCGATATGGGCGTGAATATGGCAGGTTTGTGTATTTACGACGACGAAGCGGCAAGAGATGCTTCCAAGCAAGAGATCATCCGCCGTTACTATAATGCACTCGTGGCGGTTCGTCAAGGCAAATCCGAACAAAGTGAAGTATATAAAATCGAACTCATCATGAACTCTCTCGGTATCACGCCGGAAATCAGAAAAACCGTGCGCGCCGCCGTTGAGCTCGATGAAAAGAATCACTCCCCCGCCGTTGCCATTGAGCTTCACGACGGCAGAGTGATCACAGGCAAGACCTCTGATCTTCTGGGTGCGTCTTCCGCAGCACTTCTCAACTGCCTGAAGGTGCTTGCCGGCATTGATGACGACATTCACCTGATCTCACCCGATGTGGTCAAACCGATCCAACACTTAAAAGTTGAGCATCTCGGCAACCGAAACCCCCGTCTTCATACCGATGAGGTTCTGATCGCGCTTTCGGTCTGTGCCACCACCGACCCCAACGCCGCAGAAGCCATTGAACAGCTTGATAAGCTCCGCGGCTGTGATGCGCACGCATCGGTGATCCTTGCCCATGTTGACGAGAATCTTTTCCACAAGCTTGGTGTGAATATCACATACGAGCCTCGCTATCAGACCAAAAAGCTTTATCACCATTAAGTCTATCTATCCCGAAAGGAAATCCGATATACAATGACTAAAACCATCATTCCCGAAGGGTATCATTCCCTTCTCAATCTGCGCCAAACACAGATTGCCATCAAAAAAGTCAAGGACTTCTTTGAACGCGATATCGCCATTCAGTTGAATCTGACTCGCGTGTCTGCTCCCATGTTTGTGGAATCGTCAAGCGGTTTGAATGACAACCTGAACGGTGTGGAGCGTCCTGTTTCCTTTACCACCATGGGCGGTGCGGGAAGTGAGCTTGAAATCGTTCACTCTCTTGCCAAGTGGAAGCGCTGTGCCCTCAAAGAATACGGCTTTGAAGTCGGCGAAGGTCTTTATACCGATATGAACGCCATCCGCCGTGATGAAGAACCCGATAACATCCATTCTTTCTTTGTTGACCAATGGGACTGGGAAAAGATCATCACCAAAGAAATGCGTACCGAAGAAACCTTAAAGCACGCCGTACAGCAAATTTACCGCGCACTCCGTCACACCGAAAAATACATCGTGGATGATTATGACTTCATTGCACCGCTTCTTCCCGAAAAGATCACTTTTGTTACCACGCAGGAACTTGAAGACCGCTGGCCCGATGCCACTGCCAAACAGCGCGAATACAACATTGTCAAAGAGCACGGTGCTGTTTTCATTATGAAGATCGGCGGTGCTTTGAAATCCGGCAAACCGCACGACGGCAGAGCCCCCGACTACGACGATTGGGAACTCAACGGCGACATTGTTGTGTATTATCCCGTACTCGATATTCCCTTTGAAATCTCTTCCATGGGCATCCGCGTTGACGAGGAAGCGCTCGCCCGTCAGCTCAAGATCCGCGGTTGTGAAGACCGTCTCTCACTTCCCTACCATAAAGCCCTTGCCGCAGGAGAGCTTCCGTACACCATCGGCGGCGGTATCGGTCAGTCGCGCATTTGTATGTTCTTCTTGCGCAAAGCCCACATCGGCGAAGTGCAATCTTCTTATTGGCCGCAAAATGCAGTTGATCTCTGCAACGAAAACGGCATCAAACTCTTATAAAAATCAACAGCCCCATACGTCAAGTATGAGGCTGTTTTTCATTCTATAGATTTGAATTAACTTTCCAAAAAGGCAGTTACCTTTGCCATGGATTCGTGAAATTCCCGATCGTCAGAGTTTTCAAAAATAAAAAGATTTTTTTCCTCGCTGAGTGCTTCAAGCTCCTCGGGAATCGAAAAATCACACCCCGCAATATATTCATCCCAGTTTTCAAGCTTCCATTTGTCGCGGTCGCTGTTTCTTTCTTCCATGCGACGCTTGACAACATCAATATCGGTTTTCACCCATATCACCGACAAACAAGCAAGCTTGCTTTTCAGTGTTTTTTGAAGATTTTCCATATAGTCCCAATTTCTGATTTCTTTGGTAAACGGCGCATTGATCAAAACCATATCGGCATAATCAAGCGCTTCCATCGCAATGGCAACAACCGTTTCATACTCGGCATCACGAATATATTTTTCAAAAAAATCCGAACTGCGATTGTATTCTTCTCCTGCCGCTTCAAACACCTTTTTGGATAAGGGAATCAGCGTGTCTTTGTCAAGATACACCACGTGGTCAAGCCGCTCTGCAAGCTTCTTTGATACATAGGTTTTACCGCTGGCAGGCGGAGAGGTAACCAGAATCAATCTTTTCATTGTTAACCTCGTTTTTGAATTTTGTTTTTGTTACAAGTATGCCCGCATAAACCGAATATTAAACAAAAAAGCCGCCTCATATGAAGCGGCCTTTTTCATTTTTATTTCTTACGAAGCATCTTGATGATATTGCCAAAGCCCGGTTTGTTGCCGTAAAGCAACACGCCCATGCGATAGATCTTGGCAGCAAAATATCCCACGCCGATTACCGATGCGATCAAAATCACAACCGATGCCGCAATCTCGTACCACGGCACCGTACTCATCACAATACGCACAAACATTGCCATGGGTGATGTAAACGGAATAAAGGAACAAGCCTTGATCAAAGGCGTATTCACTTCACCCGACGAGAGCGCCATCATTACCACGATAAACGCGGCAACGAACAAAATCGTGATCGGCATCACCGATGTACCGATGTCTTCAAGCTTTGAAACGGTAGAACCGATCGCACCGTACATAAAGGCGTAAATAAAGAAGCCAAGCACAAAGAACAAGAGCATATACAAAAGAAGCTCAAGCGGCATATCAAAGATCGATGCCACAATACCGTTTCCATCCCAATAAGAACGGTTGAGATTGAAGCTCACAAAGGCCGTACCGAACACCACAGTCAGCTGTGTCAGCCCCGCAATGCAGGATGCGATCACTTTACCGAACATCATACTGACCGGCTTGGCACTTGTCACAAGCAACTCCATCGCGCGTGAGCTTTTCTCGGATGCCACATTGCTTGCCACCATCTGTCCGTACAGCATAATTGCCATATACAGCACCATAATCATGATGTAGGTATAAAAGAAATTGTTCGTTTGGTCTTTGCCAAGCGTAACTGTTTCTTGCGAAAACGCACCCGAAAGAATGGCTGTTGCTTCCTCAAAAGTCATACCGCTTTCAACCATAGCATACATACGCATGGCATCGTTGGCAAGCTCCGTGTTGC